>DKPS01000124.1:0-8112 GCA_002471345.1 Saprospiraceae bacterium UBA7328 | reverse complement strand
GCTCTTGCTCCATCCAATCCATAGTAGCGGCACCATCGTGAACCTCTCCAATTTTGTGAGAAAGGCCAGTATAATACAATACACGCTCTGTTGTAGTAGTCTTACCTGCATCAATATGTGCAGCAATACCAATATTTCTTGTGAACTTTAAATCTGCCATGGCTTACTTAATAGTATATGTGGGATATGTTATAATTATTATGCTCTAAAGTGAGCGAATGCTCGATTTGACTCGGCCATCTTGTGAGTATCTTCCTTCTTCTTTACAGATGCGCCTTCATTTTTGCTCGCTGCGATAAGCTCAGCAGCTAATTTCTCTGCCATTCCTTTACCACTTCTAGCTCTTGTGAATTTTATAATCCATTTGATTCCTAGAGACAATCTTCTTGCTGGTCTTAATTCTACTGGAATTTGAAAAGTAGCACCGCCAATTCTTTTAGACCTCACTTCTACTTGAGGAGTTACATTTGTAACAGCTGCTTGCCAAATTTCATGAGGGTTTTCTTCAGTCTTTTCTTTGATAATATCCATTGCGTCATAGAACAACTTGTATGCAATTGATTTCTTGCCTTGGATCATCATGTTATTTACAAACTGAGTTACCATAGGATCACCAAATCGCGGGTCTGGTTGTAGGATTCGTTTACGCGGCTTTCTTTTCCTCATTATTTATTTTTTGGGCCTCTTAGTGCCGTATTTAGATCTTGATTGTAGTCTATCAGTTACACCTGCAGTATCCAGCGCACCTCTTACGATAGTATATCTCACACCTGGAAGGTCTTTTACTCTTCCTCCTCTAATTAACACTATGGAGTGCTCTTGCAAATTGTGACCTTCACCTGGTATGTAGGCAATCACCTCAGTACCATTTGTGAGTCTTACTTTTGCCACTTTTCTCAAAGCCGAATTTGGCTTCTTTGGTGTAGTGGTATATACTCTCGTACAAACTCCTCTTTTCTGAGGACATGAATTAAGAGCACGTGACTTACTTTTCGTGATTATTGTCTTTCTTCCCTTACGGACTAACTGATTGATAGTTGGCATATTATTCTTAAGTTTCTACTGCCTCTTTAAAAAGCCGTGCAAAGGTATAATTATTTTCTTTTTGAACAAGCCCTATTTTTGCATTTATTGCAATAATTTGCATTTTAATAAAATATAACCCTCAAAGCAATATCTATGAGCGCAAAATCAACCAACATTCTGATCCGAAAAGCATCAAAACAAGACATATCAGCTATTTTCAGCCTGGTAGAAGATCTTGCTGAATATGAGAATGCTCTAGACAAAGTAAAAGTAGATGTGGACTATTATATAAAGGAGTGGGAGCAAAATACGTTTCATGCTATTGTGGCAGATAAAGATGGCGAAGTGATAGGTACCTGTATATATTATATGACATTCTCCACCTGGAAAGGGAGATGTGTTTATCTAGAAGATTTCGTAGTAAGAGAACAATTTAGAAAACATGGTGTAGGACAGCTTTTGTATAATGCACTTTTAGAAGAATCTAAAACCATGGACGCAACTATGATAAGATGGCAAGTATTGGACTGGAATAACCCTGCAATCAAATTTTATGAGAAGAACGAAGCTATAATTGATAAAGAGTGGTGGAACTGTAAAGTCTACTTTTGATCGATATTTAAAACGCGCTTTACAATTTGTTCAGAATGATCTGGAAAATCAATATCTATAGGTTTTGAACCGCCTAACCATCTCTTTACTTTTTGATCAAAAGTTTCATCTATTTCTCGAACTATGCTCACCCCCATTGATTCTAGTGCTACAGCATTACATAATTGTTCATACTGATCATTCATAGGAATAGCCATGAATCTTTTTTTGAGATAAAGCATCTCTGATGTACTGGCAAACCCGGCTCCAATTATTGCTCCATATGCAGAAGAAAGGTATTTCATCCAGTTATCATTATCAATTGGGAATACTTCTACATTCTCTTCTTTTGTATATAGTTTAGTGTGTTTTGAAAAAACCTTCCAAGAAATGGATTTTACCTTTTTCAAATAAGATTTGAATACATGTTCTGAAAATGCAGGGAGATAAACTACTACATGGTCTTTCTCTGTCAGTTGTAATTGTCGGATTGCTTTCCTTACTACCGGAGTATATATGTTTTTATCAAATGACTTATAATGGAGACCTATGTATTTATCAACTGGGGCAAACTGTCTGTATATAAATTCTCCAAAACGGTTATGCATTTTAGGGCGAGGTGTCTTTTGACTCAGAAAACTAGCTTGATGACTTAGCCCAACTCGCATTACGTTAGTCCATTTAGCAGCCCAGGTGCTAATTGGTTCGAAATCACTTACTATAAGGTCATATTCTTTGAGGTTCAATCGAAATACATCGTAGAAAAACCTCAGGGGTCTAGTTTTCAGAATCGTCCTAGTATAATCTATGCCTCCATTTTTACCAAAGACGAATCCTGCACCATGCATTTTAGCTTTTACAGGAAAGTTTAATTTCAAATCTCCTTGAATACCACTAAGCAATACATCAACATCTGCGTATTTGGACATGATGGGATAAAACTCAATTGCGCGACTAAGATGCCCGTTTCCTGTAGCCTGTACTGCATAAAGTACTCGCATGGGTCAAAAGTGATACTTTTATCGAGAATCAAGTACTTTATCTTTCTAAAATTGAGATGAAATTAGATTCATCAATGTCTGTTATTCAAAATATCGCAAATTTCACGGCATTGACAATCCAAATAACCTAGTTAATAAATTGATGCATTTTGGGAAGTAAAATCAAATTTTAAAGGAGGAATAAATGAAAATTGAACATTTAGCCATTTGGGTTTCTGATTTAGAAAAAATGAAAAATTTCTATGTCAAATTTTTTGACCTTAAACCAAACAGTAAATATTACAATTCCAAAAAGGAATTTAGTTCGTATTTCTTATCATTTGAAAGTGGAGCTCGTATCGAGCTGATGCACCGACCGGATATCTCTCAAATGATGAGTCAAATGAATTCAAGTTTAGGCTATGCTCATTTTGCAATATCCATTGGATCTAAAGACCAAGTAGAAAAAGTCACAGAAACTTGTCGGAATAATGGAATCAAGGTTATAGGTGAGCCAAGAACAACAGGAGATGGTTACTTTGAAAGCGTCATTTCAGATCCTGAAGGCAATCTTATTGAAATCACTGTGTAGAAATAGATCCCCACTAAACCATCAAGTTTACAATTCTCTGTCTGCCAAAGAGGCCGCCATTTTCTTTATGATATCTACCTTATTTGAATCATATCCTGAAAAAGAAAGGTGTGAAAATGCCAGATCCATATAAGCAGCCTTGCTTTCCGCTATATAATTCTTTAGGTACAAATCATCATAAATATTCAATACCCTTTGAACTCTTTCTTGACTATGCATTTGGGAGTTATAAAGTTCCTTGAAATTTATTCTCTCCTCGTCGTCTAACAACTCCATGGCTTTTACAAAAAAGTAATTTTTCTTTTTTTGAATAATGTCCCCACATTTTTGTTTCCCTACTTTAAATGATTCTCCATAAAGATCCAAATAATCATCTTGCAGTTGAAATGCTATGCCAGCATTCTTTCCAAACATATAGAGATGATTTGCGTGGGGAGGTTTTGCATCAGCTAAAAGAGCTCCAGACTCTAATGCAAAACCTATGAGTACCGCAGTTTTTTTCTCTATCATATCTAGGTACTCCTCCATACCCACTTCTTCTTTGTCTTCAAATGCCATATCGTAACTCTGGCCTTCACATACCAATATGGCAGTCTCACTGAACCGTCTTACTATATCGAGAGCTGAAGGAGATATTAGATCACTTAGGATTTTGAACACATGAGCATGCATTACATCACCTGATAGAATGGCACTATTTTCATCATACTTAGAATGTACTGTCGGTTTTCCTCTTCTCAAAGGAGCTTCATCCATAATATCATCATGGACCAGAGTGAAATTATGGAAAAGCTCAGTAGCATAAGCCAAAGGAAGTGCTTTTGAGTAATCATCACTATACCCATGAAAACCCAAAAGGGTCATTACTGATCGAATTCTCTTCCCCCCAGAAGACATTATATAATTTATAGGTTCATATAAATTATCAGGTGACTGATCAAATGACCTGTTGGAAAAATAGTCTTCTATTGAAGTTGTGAGTTCGGCAATACTGTTATTCAATACGAATAATTCTCTGTTGAAATTCAAAGGTATGTAAATGCTTCAGTTTCATATGAACAGATAGAGAACTAAAAGAAAACCTAATGATAGCTTTATCATATTGCCTCAATTTTTAAAAACATTGTTTTGCCTTACATTTGACTCGAAAACACAAAACCACTTCAATGCGAAACTTATTTTATTTTATCTCAATTTCATTCATATTTGTCGCCCTCAGTTGTGCAGAAAAGACTGATGCCGATATGATAATTATCAATGGCAAAGTATATACAGTAAATGAATCACAACCTTGGGCAGAAGCCATTGCCATAAAGGAAGGAATGATTTTAAAAGTTGGAACTACCTCAGACATTCAAGAATTTAAAGGAGAAAATACTGAAACAATAGATGCAAAGGGTGAATTCGTAATGCCAGGATTTATTGAAGGTCATGGACATTATAGCAGCTTAGGAAGATCTCTTCAAAATCTCAATTTTATAAATTCCAAAAATTGGAATGAGATTGTGGCCATGGTGAAAGAAAAAATAGACAATTCTGAACCTGGGGAATGGATAGTAGGTAGAGGATGGCATCAGGAAAAGTGGAATGAACAACCTCACAACCACACACATGGATATCCAAATCACTATGAATTGAGTGCAATTTCACCTGACAATCCTGTATTGCTTACACATGCAAGTGGTCATGGTGTGTTTGCTAATGATCATCTTATGAAAATGGCAGGTGTAAGTACTGAGACTCCTAATCCAGTAGGTGGTGAAGTAGTAAGAGATGCACAAGGAAGAGCAATTGGTGTTTTTGAAGAGAGAGCTATGAGACTAGTAAGAGACACTTACAGTGAGTATCTCAAGTCTCTCGATGCAGACCAAAAATATGATGAGTGGCTTGAAGGAATTCGATTAGCAGAAAAAGAATGCCTTTCCAAAGGAATCACGTCATTTCAAGATGCAGGAGCATCATTCAAAGAGGTAGCTGACTACACTGCTCTTGCAGAAAACAATGATATGAAAGTGCGGCTATGGGCTATGCTCAGACACAGCTCTAAAGCCATGAAAGGAAAAGCACATACTGCAAGAGTTGTAGATGCTGGAAATGGATATTTTACATGTAGAGCTATCAAGTCTGAACTAGATGGGGCATTAGGGGCATTTGGAGCTTGGTTATTAGAACCATATGATGACAAACCAGATTTCGTAGGCCAGAATACGACAACAGTGGAAGAAGTAAAAGCTATCGCAGAAATTGCTTTAGAATCTGACATGCAATTATGTGTTCATGCCATTGGAGATAAAGCGAATAGAGAGACGCTGAATGTCATGGAAGAAACTTTCAAAAATGTAGAAAACAATGATCTCAGATGGAGAATAGAGCATTCACAACATATTGACCCTCAGGATATTCCAAGATTCTCAGAATTAGGGGTGATTGCATCTATGCAAGGCATTCACTGCACATCTGATGCCCCATTCGTGGTAAAAAGATTAGGTGAAAAGAGAGCAAAGGAAGGAGCCTATCCGTGGCGATCATTGATTGATGCTGGAGCTCTTGTGACTAATGGCACAGATGTCCCAGTAGAGAATGCGGATGCTCTTCCAAGCTTTTATGCATCAGTTACAAGAAAAAGAATAGATAACGGTATGGAATTCTTTACTGAGCAATCCATGACAAGAGAGGAAGCTGTTTATTCTTACACCATGGCCAATGCAATTGCTGCATTTGAAGAAAATGTAAAAGGCTCATTGGAAATTGGAAAGTATGCAGATCTTGTTGTTCTTTCTGAGAATCTAATTGAATGCAGTGATGAGGATATATTAAAAGCGAAAGTGCTTTATACAATTGTGGATGGTGAAGTCAGGTATGAAGGATAATTAGAAATAATGGTTCTAGATTCACTATCTCCTTGGGTTAGCGCTAAAGTTAACGTCACCAATTTTATAACCTATAATTTGCCGATTAAACGAGGCACTGTTTTCCGGGGTCATTTCAATTATTGAAGGTTCAAATTTCCATGAAGTATTATTAGGTAGAACTTCAGTCCTCCCAATTATTATATTCAAGATTTGGACTAAATCAAGGCTTGAAACTTGTCCATCATCATTGGCATCAGCAGATCTTTGCTGGAATGTGCCAAAAAGTGGATTCGTTCCTAAGATATGATTCATTATTTGAACCAAATCCAACGCAGACACCCCATTGCCATGGTTAGTATTTTTAACAAACTCTAATGAGTATGTGCCTGATTTTGGTATGTTGTCGAAGACAAATCTGCCGTCTGGTCCTGTCATGAAGCTCTCTACCTTGTCCCCTTTTATAGATACTCTTACATTAGGTATAGCAATTCCGTCTGGAGTAGCCAATCGACCTACTAAACTTATAAACGAAGACCCTGAAGAATTCAATTCTACACCATTGACAATCGTATCTCCAATATTATTTGGATCCAACCAATCTTTAAGTCTTGTCTGGGCTGTTCCTCCCCCTTCCCAGCTCTGAGACAATTTACCATGATATCCTATGCCAATAGAACACAATTCATCATCATCAGGGCCTCCATGCAGTTGGCCTATAATATGTCCATTATAATCTAAAAGAGGAGCTCCTGAAGAGCCACCTTGATATGTACTTTCATCAAACCTTGTCACCAAATGCGATCCAGCTGGAGTCGTGATACCATTATCCCAATTCAGAGTTGATTTAAAAGGAACTATTGGGTCAGCATCCACAGAAACCTTCTTAATATCTCCTCGCGGATGATGGATTAATACTCCCCCATCTGCCTCATAACTATCATTTCTATTCCAACCGCTATAATATGCATTGGATTCTTCTGGTAGAGGGCCTAAAATTTTGAGTAAAAGCATATCTGTCGGACCATGGCCAGCCACCATTTCACTGCCTGTGACTCTCACAAATGAAGGCTCATTATCAGGATCTGCACAACTGAACGATTCATATCCAAAATCGAAGGACCACATATCAAAGAATGGTGTAAACCCATCCTGACAATGAAAAGCCGAGAGCACATATGGCGTTCGATCATTTTCAGCATTATTTATTAGACTACCTGTACAAAAGCCCATTCCCTCTTCTAAGACCATTAGGATCCTCACCACCCCTCTTTCTTCATCAGCAAACTCTTTACCTTCTTCACATGAAATGTTCTTATGGCACTCATAAGATGAATCATATCCAAAATCCATCGCACCAATATATACTTCACCAATTTTTAGTTGGTCAAATTCAGATGAATTAGTTGTTTTCACCACAATACCAATTTCTTCTGTTGGATATGGACCAATAACCTGTGGTTCAATAGTATCATCAAATCGATCCATGGTATAACCACTCACAAGGTCAATCACCTGCAACGACTCCCCTTTTGACAAAGAAATCCAATCTAATCTGATATAAATTTGTGATTGAGCAGGTAGGCTTATCTTCTGAAACCACTCCCTATCATTTTCGTCCCATTGCCAGTTTGTAGTGTTGAGTTTTTGAAGATCCTTATTCGATTTATCAATAGGTTGAGCAATCAGTTGTATAAGAGATGAACTGTTTTGCTCCTTTTTTAATATCGAGGGTGATAATTTCACTCCTTCTGCTAAAATATATTTTGAAATTTCACTATCAGAGACGTAATTTTTATTCTGGCACGTAACAACCTCTATACCAATCAGTTGCGCCATGATAATCATCACCAAATAGATCCAAAAACTGTTCTGCATTTAAATAGAAATTTTGCGATTTACGCTTCTTTCGGTTGGCAGTCACAAATATGAACTTTTTTTGCCAATTATTTAGAAAGAATAATATATTTGCGTCGCTTTTGAAAGATCGCTTTTTTAGAAAAGTTGATTTTATAAGGTGATATCTTAATTGGCCCGTTCGTCTAGGGGTTAGGACGCCAGGTTTTCATCCTGG
>DKPS01000209.1 GCA_002471345.1 Saprospiraceae bacterium UBA7328 | reverse complement strand
CAGGACCAAACATATTGTATTTGATGTCAGTTTCATATTTCAGATGATTTCTGAAGTAATGGTTAATAGCTGGGGTAAAGGAGTGTAACCAAGAATCTAATTCTGAATTGTAATCTGGTCTTGTTCCAGCCTCTGATTTATCTAATCCTTTATATCTTGAATCTAGTCTTCCAATAGTATGACCATCCTTTTCTCTGAGAAGGTCTTTCCAAAAGAAAGATGTGGATACATCGAGATTGTTTTGAAGTATGCTTTTGACTGAAAGACCAGAGTAATAGGACATTTTTTCAGCAACAGCCTGCCGTTCTGAATCAAGAATGAATCCACCTTTCCATAATGCAGGGAGTAGGCTATTTACAGTATAATTTTCTGCTTCCTCCAAAACTTCAGGTAAGTCTTTATTTTGAAGATCAGGGGCCAATGCTTTATGATACCACGCTGCTGCAGCAAAGTAGGGTAGTCTATTAGCTACTATTACAGGACCATCTCTTTTAATGCCAATATCAGTTGGAGAAACTAAAATCACACCATTCAAATACATCCACTGTCTTCCTTGTAATTCTAATGCAAGACCAGATACTCTTGTTGTACCATAACTTTCTCCAATCAAATATTTTGGAGAATTCCATCTATTAGATCTTGTAACAAAAGTGTTTATCCATTCTGCTAAATATTTAATGTCTTGATTGACTCCAAAAAACATCTTTTTGGCATCCACTTCTTTATCCAAAACTCTGGAATATCCTGTGTTAACAGGATTTACAAATACTATATCAGCTACATCCAAAATAGAAAATGGATTGTCCTTGATTCCATAAGGTTGGATAGGAAAGCCTTCATCATCTATTTTCAAAATTTTAGGTCCAGTATATGCAATATGCATCCAGACAGAAGCTGATCCCGGACCTCCATTAAATGAAATCACAAGTGGTCTTGTGTCTTGATCAGATACATCGGTTCTTTGATAATAGGTATAAAATAATGAGGCAACAACCTTACCTTCTTTGTCCCATACTGGTTGTGTGCCTGCCGTAGCGGAATAAGGTACACGTTGGCCTTTTATATTAATATTATGTGTGGTTACTACTTTTGATTCTGCTTGAAGGCTTCTTCCAGAATCATTTGACATGGCTTTGTCTTGACCATTTAACAAACCAGAAAGAAGTATTATAAGAAATAGATAAATTAAGCGCATATTGTTTTAAGTATTTTTCAAATCTAATCTACAGAAATTTTAGGTTAAGGATGATAAATACTTGTTTCAGCCTAATCATATATAAAATAAAATGCGATCTCATAAAAAAGACTCCCTCATCAGCATCGTTATGCCAGTGAAAAATGCTGATTTATATTTAGAGGAATGTCTTAGAAGCATAATAGATCAAACTGAAATAAACTGGGAGCTAATAGCTGTAAATGACCATAGCTCAGATTCATCAATGGAAATATTGAAAAAGTATTCATCTTTCGAGAATAGAATTAATGTTTTAGATAATAATGGGATAGGAATTATTGAGGCTTTAAGGTTAGCATATCAAAAAAGCTACGGTAATTTCATTACAAGAATGGATGCTGATGATATAATGATGCCACATAAATTACAAATCTTAAAAACTAATCTCATAGATAATGGTGAAGGGAATGTCTCTATTGGTGGTGTGAAATATTTTTCCAGTGGCTTATTAGGGAATGGGTACCAGCAGTATGAAAAATGGCTGAATAATCTTACAGCTAATGGCATAAATTTTACCGAAATCTATAAAGAATGTGTCATTCCCTCGCCTTCATGGATGATGTATAAAAATGATTTTGAGAGATGTGGAAGTTTTGACTCTGATATTTATCCAGAAGACTATGATTTGTGTTTTAGAATGTATAGGGAAAGGGTGAAAGAATTGAGATGTCAAGAAATAGTCCACTATTGGAGAGATCATTCTGCAAGAAGTAGTAGAAACTTACTTGAATATTCGGATAACTCCTTTTTGGAATTAAAAGTCAAATATTTTATTGAATTGGATTATGATAAAGAAAAACAATTAATACTCTGGGGCGCTGGGAAAAAAGGAAAAAATGTGGCATCTAATCTCAAAGCTCGTGCTATATCTTTTAGATGGGTGTGTAACAATGAAAATAAAATTGGGAAAGATATCAGTGGGATAAAAATGGAATCTCCTGATGATATTAGTCTTGATAAGGAATATCAGATACTAATTTTAGTAGCTAATAAACGTGATCAATCGGAGATAAAAAAACATCCTCTTAGTTCCTATTGTAAAACAGATGTTTACTTTTTCTGTTAACTCATATTATTTCAATATCTGCACGGTAAATGACGTTTACTATTCTGATTTATAAAAGTATTTCATGAAAATTAAAGTCGGACTTATCGCTTTTTTATCTCTAATTCTTGTTTGTCTTCTTTATGGTCAAAATATAAAGACTCCACCTGCTCCGAACTATAGTGAACTCAAATATTGGGCTGCACATCCAGATAAAGATAGTCCTGCACTTGCTGTACCTGGTAAAGGGAGTATTAACTCCGATGAGTTATATGATGTAGATGTGTTCTATATACACCCTACTTCTTACACGGGAAAAGATCGAAAAGGATGGAATGCAGATCTGAGAAACAGTTATCTTAATGATAAAACTGATAGCTATGTTATAAAGAATCAAGCGAGTATTTTTAATCAAGTAGGTCTAATCTATGCACCTAGATATAGACAAGCTTTTATAGGTGCTTATTCACTTCCTGAAGGAGAGAATAGGAATTTGATCTTCAATACGGCTTATAGTGATGTAAAGGATGCTTTTTTGCATTATTTGAAATATTTTAATGAAGGGAAGCCTTTTATTTTAGCTACACATAGTCAAGGAACTACGCATGGAAAGAGGTTGATGAAAGAAGTAATAGAAGTAGATCCTCAGTTATTAGATAAGTTGGTGGTTGCTTATTTGGTAGGTATGGATGTGAAGCAGAATGAGTTTGAAAAAGTCAAACCATGCAACAAACCAAATGAAACTGGTTGTTTTACTGCTTGGAGAACAATTAGAAAAGACAGCCCTCCTCCATCTTACTACCCAACAGGGAATGAATATGTTGCTACCAACCCATTGACATGGGATGTTGAAAAAACTAAAGCAACAAAAAAAGCCCATATGGGAGCCATATTGAAAAGGTTCAATAAAGTGCATACTCATGCTCTAAATTCTGAGGTAAAAGATGGAATTCTATATGTCTGCAAGCCTAAATTCCCATTTTCATTTCTATTGAAATGGACAAATTATCATATTGTAGATTATAATTTATTCTATTATAATGTTCAATCCAATGCAAGATTGAGAGCTGCTTCTTATTTACAGAGAGTTGGTATGAATAATTGAGAAGTAAGATAGAACTTAGTCGCTACTCTATAACTGTGAATGCTTTCCGTTTTACTATTGGAACTCCTTCCCCAGTTACTCCTTCAAGTTGGATAATATAATTGCCAGGTTTGTCCCCAACATGAAAATGTAAAGGTTGAAATGTTTGGTTTAAAGAAACATTGGGTTTCCAAAATAAGGTAGTCCTGAGATCAGGTTTATGGTGATCAATAGATTTTATTTCGTAATTAGGAACATAGAATTCTCTTCCCTTATAAAATCCAGGATGTCGAATTTTTAAAGTTCCTTTTGATTCTGATGGAGCTGCAATATTCTCATTATCTAAGGGGTCTTTAGTTATGATAGATATAACACCACCAGCTCCAGCTTCACCAAAAATTGAAGCAGAGGAAAGACCTCTAACCACATCAATGGCTAGTATATTTGTTGGAGATATAAAAAGGTCACCAGCTCTTGATATTTGCATGCCATCTAGTAGAACCAGGGCAGGAATGTCCCCCCCAAGGTTTGTGGTGCCCCTAACCACAAATATTCGATCGGCACCTGAACCTTTGACTTGAACAGAAGGGGCTCGATCACGAACAATGTCAAACACGTTATTGTATTGAAATCCACCACCAGGCAAATCATCTAAAAATATCTTTTGCGAATTTGGGAAATAGAACATGCCTCTCTCTTTCATTTTATTTTTAAGGTGTTCTACTTTTTTTTGTCTTTGGGTTTTTCTTTGAGACTTAACCATAAACTCATCCATTTCTAATGCCCAGGTAGGATTGTACAGTGAATCGAGTTTCCGATTCTCTAAGAAATTTGAAATCAGTTCGTTCCTTTCGGATCCATTCACTTTTGAAGGTGTAATTGTGGCTGAAGGGTCAAAGTCTTGTTTTCCCAACTCTATAAGATTAATACGGACATTGTTATTTCCACTTCTTTTAATTATTCCTTTTTCCTTTTCGTCTTTATTAGGATCATATTTTCCGGCTTGGATGATAATGTCCATTGTATCTCTAAAATCAAATCCTTTAAGAAAGAAGACACCATTGTTGTCAGTAGTTAAATTAGTGCTTGAAAACCCATCTCTACCAATTGTGCTTACAAAAACGTCAGCTTTGATACCCTCGTCTTTATTTTTTTTCTTCACAACTCCCACAAGGGAAATGTCTTCTTGAGTGCCAAAATCAAAAGAGGGTAATTTATCATTTACAATATCGAGCCAAGAAAATCTACGCCATCCATGAGTCATCATTATCAGATCCAAAAAGAAAGATGTTTTTGATGTGTTATCTGCAAAATATTGATCTGGATTATTAATCGTTCCTTTCAGATCTGAAAGAAATAGTAAGTAGTTTTCTATAGTAACTGCAGATGGTAAAATTGGATTAAGATCAGCGTTAAAAGCAGTTATTGCATATTTGCCACCAGAGTTAATAAGACCCTCGTCATTAATGTCTAATTCTAAAGTTGCACGTTTAGTGAAAGATTCAGAATTCGTAACTATCTTAAGATTGCTTTCATCTTGTGGATTCTTGTTGAAACTAATCCTTTCACAAACAGGTAAACCTTTATCATTAAATAATGTAAAGTGAACAACACCGGACGGGATGTTAGTTCTTGATATCCTTAGGCTTTGTAGCTTCGCATCAGTAAGCGATTGATTCAGGAATGGGATTCCTCGTACATGACCTATTAGTGTGCTTCCCTTTAGGCCGTTGGTTAAGTTAGAATTCATTTGCAGAATAATGGACTCTTTATTTTTGGCATCTACAGTTAACACATATCCTTGATCAAATATTTGTGGAAGCTTAAAGGACTTTTCTACTTCATTATATCTTACATTGATGGTGTAATTCTCTTTAGCCTTTGGAGTTATATCGAAAAACCCTATTCCTTCATGATATGTTTTAAATGAACTCAAAACTTTACTTGAACTATTCAATAAATTTCCTTCAATAGCTATGTTTTCACCTTTTTCATTTTGAGCCTTGAATGCAACTCTGTTTTTAAGATTGGCAACTATTTGACCTCCTTCTGGGTAAAAGCTCACTTTGAATTTTAAATGGTCAGTTGCCTCTACATACAAGAATTCTTCTTGACTAATGTCACTGATTATGTCTATTTTCTTTTGGAATAAATATTGATCATCAAAATTTCTTTGATATTGAGTATATGCTTTTAATGTATATGAACCTGGTAAAATGTCATATGAAAGAGGGATCTCAAAATTTGATGACCCTTCATCAATCTTTAGCATCCAAGAATGCTCTAGGCTATCCAAGTCATCATACCACTCTATATGAATAATGGGGCTTGCATTTTCAAATATCTGATGAGTTTTTCCATCTACAAAAAATGCCATACACCAAATGGTATCACCTGGTGTATAAAATGTCTTATCATGACTGATGTAGACTTTTTCTATATGGTGAGAATTTTGATAAGATTCAAATTTTTCAAGAATAGTTTGCCCTTTCAATGAAAAGGCACTAAATAAAAGGATAAGAATAGATAGGAAGTTCTTCATTTGGGAGATCTTTAATTCTTGGTCAAATGTAAGATGACAAGTTCAAAATGAAAAGCTCTTATTATAAGCTTTAGTTCTAGTATGAATTTCATTATATGTTTACACAAAAGGTAACATAATCATACCTTTGTATCTTATTTACTACACTTTTCGATATGATCAAAATTTTAGTTCCTATTGACTTTTCAGATGCAAGTAAAAAAGCACTTATGTATGCACTTTCTTTAGGAAAGAATACAAAGGCTAAGATACATATGTTGCATGTTTCGTCAGTTCCTTCTCGTTCTGGTACCAAGCTTATTCATAAGATGAGAGAGTTGGTCAAGGAGGAAGATCGAAGTATTGTAGATTCAAAAACAAAAAATTTTATTTCAGGTTTTAAAACTCCTTCTTACCTTAATAAAGAAACAATCATAAGATATGGAGATGTAAGTAAGCAAGTAATAAATGTATCACTTCAAGAAGATTTTGATCTCATTGTAATGGGATCCAAAGGAGCTTCATGGATTAAAGAAGCATTTATAGGAAGCAATACTTTCTCTACTTTAAAATTGTCTATCATTCCTACTATAGTTGTGCCAATAGCATTTGACCTAGAAAAGACTTCAGATAAGGCTTGTGTTGCTTTACGATTTGATAAACTATTTAGTAACTCTTGTGCTAAATTGATCAATAAAAGTAAAATGTTGGGTTACCAGCCAGAACTTTTGACAGTCGTAGATAAAAAGAGTGATGAAATAGACATATCGATAAAAATGAAGAGGAAAGTATACCCTGTTCATATAGCTCAGGAAATTAGACCAAGAAAAGCAATTTCGAAATATATTAAAGAAAATAAGAGTGGATTGCTAGCTCTTCATTTTAATACCTATTCTTTTTTCAAAGAATTAACTTATCCATCTGTGAGTAGTGAGTTTACTTTTAGGAGTGAAATACCTATTCTTTTTATGAGATAAAAATGAAAATACTTGACGACCTTAAGAGAACTGAGAGAGAGGTATTGTACTACTTCTCACTAAATGATACAGAGCTTCAAAAAAAGTATGGCCCTAACAAATGGAATATCAAACAGATTCTCCATCACATAGCTGATGCAGAAAGTGTCCTTTATGATCGTATTAGAAGAGCAATTTCAAAACCTGGTCAAATAGTCTGGGGGTTCGATCAAGATGCATGGTGTGATGGATTAGATTATAATAATATGCCTCTTCAAATTAGTCTTGACCAGTTTGTATCTATCAGAAAAGCGGTTTATCATCTTGCAGAACAGTTTTATCTCAGTCATGGGGCCAATTTTTATATTCATAATGAGACCGGAAATAGGACATTAAAAGAAGAATTTGACAAAGTCGTTTGGCATGCTGATCATCACATGATTCACATAAACAAGGCTCTTAATAAGAATAATGACAACCCACAAAATTGATTTTAAGGATGGAACTACAAATGAACTAAAAGTTCATAATACTCCTGCTAGGGTGGAAGATGTCATACTCGTTCTACCTGCTATGGGTGTCAGAGTGTCATATTATGATGCTTACGCGAAAGCAATAGGAAATGAAAATCGGGTTGTATATAGTGTTGATCTAAGAGGACAAGGAAAATCATCGATCAGAGCTTCAAAAAATGTGGATTGGGGATATAGAGAACATATTCATGATCTCGATTTTATATTGAATATTATCAAAAATAAATATCCTAATGCTAAAGTATTTTTATTAGGTCATAGCCTTGGCGGGCAAATGGCTTGTCTCTACTCGGCTAAATATCCCACTAAAATAAATGGCCTGATCTTAATAGCTACATGCTCTGTCTATTACAGAGGCTGGAGAGGCTGGTCGGGAATTAAAACGCTGATTGGAGTGAGATTCATTGGGCTTATTAATTCATGTTTAGGATATTATCCTGGACATAAAATGGGATTTGGAGGGAAACAAGGAAAAACAGAAATTAAAGACTGGTATAAGAATGGAATCACAGGAAAATATACAGTTGAAAATGAGGAAATTGACTATGAAGCTGAGTTATTAAAAACGAAGGCAAGAATATTAGCATTTACGATCAAAGGTGATGACTTCTCACCTCACAAGGCTACTAGAAATCTTTTGGAAAAATTTAATTCTAGTTCGTCTATAGAGCATATTACAGTAGAAGGGAATAGAGAAACGAATCACTTTAACTGGACTAAATATCCTGAAATATTCAAAAACCAAATTGATGGATGGATAAACATCACAAATTCTTAAAACAAATCTATGGAAACTTATAGGGGTTATGTAATGACCGACGAAATCGATTCGAATGGACATATGAATGTTCAATTTTATACTAAAAAATTCGACCTGGCAAGTGGTCAACTTTTAGCACGTATAGGTTATGATTTTCAAGACGATATGCATGAAAATACAGGTTTTGCCTATGTGGAATCAACAATTAAGTATCTTAAAGAAGTTATGGAAGATAGCCCTATTCATGTCATATCAGAAATTTATGAGGTTGGAAATAAAGTTGTAACAGTAAAACATAGCTTGATTCATAGTGTGAAAAACACCGTGCATTCTGAATGTCATATGAAGTGGGTCTTGTTTGATAAGCAGATCAGAAAGTCGATAGTTCTTCCAGAATCATTGTCCATTGCATTAAAAGCTTCGATAAAGAAAAGATGAACAAAAGGCTAATAAACAAGACAGCAGTCTATGTTCAGAATGAATTAGCTGATGCGGAAGGTGGACATGATTGGCATCATATAAAGAGGGTCTGGATTAATGCCCAAAAGATAGCCGAAAATGAAGATGTGGATATGGAAGTAGTAGAATTAGCCGCTCTTCTTCACGATATAGCAGATCCGAAATTTCACAATGGTAATGAAGATATTGGTCCTCAGACCGCAAGGAATTACCTGGAAAGCACATCGTTAAATGAAGAGAAAAAAGACCATGTCATTAATATTATAAAACATATGTCTTTTAAGAATAGTCTTGATGAAAAGACTTTTGGATCCAACGAAATGGATGTAGTTCAAGATGCAGATAGACTTGATGCTATTGGAGCAATTGGAATAGCAAGAGCGTTCAATTATGGAGGATTTAAGAATAGAATAATCTTTGACTCCTCAATCTTTCCCAAAATTAATTTGACCAAAGAAGAATATAAAAATACCTCTGCTCCCTCCATTAACCATTTTTATGAAAAACTATTATTGCTGAAGGATAAGATGAATACAACCACCGGCAGAAAAATAGCTGAAAAGCGGCACCAATTTATGTTGTCCTTTCTAGAGCAATTTTATGAAGAAGTTGGTGTTCCAAATTGGATTCATAGTTGAATCAGTAGGAAGTGGTCACTCTTAATACTGCACTTGTCGAATTTTAGATTTGATTAACATTTGTCATGCAACTTATCTATAATTCTGTCGCTCTTTAATTATGTAGTGGGATTTAACCACCTCTTACATACGAAAAAACGTCACAAAAACTCTACATGAAAAAGCTACTCACCTTGCTCATGCTTTGCCCTATATTGCTTTGGGCAAGCCCCAAAGACACAACACAATCTACCACCAAAAAAATCTATATTACGCAAAAAATAGATCCGGGTCAATCGATCAATTTTGATGGAAAAATTGATGATTCTGTATGGAATTCAGTGGGATGGGGCTCTGATTTTACAGTTCAGCAACCTAATAATGGAGATGTCCCACAACGCAGCACTCAGTTTAAGAAATTATATGATGATTCCTATCTATATCTGGCTTATAGATGTCACCATGAGGAACCTGAGGAGATTGAAAATCGATTATCTAGAAGAGACCGATTTCCTGGAGATTGGGTGGAAATTAACATAGATAGTTATCATGATCTGAGAACAGCATTTTCTTTTACGGCTTCTGTATCAGGAGTAAGAGGTGATGAGTTTATAACTGGAGATGGCAATAATTGGGATACAAACTGGAATCCAGTTTGGGGGACAAGGACAAATATTGATGAACAAGGTTGGACAGCTGAAGTGAAAATACCTTTGAGTCAGCTTCGCTATGGAGGTGATGAAGAACAAGTTTGGGGGTTCAATATTATGCGACGCGATTTTAGAGCTGATGAAAAGAGTACTTGGCAACATATTCCGCAAAATTCTAGTGGATGGGTCAGTCAGTTTGGAGAATTGCACGGAATAAAAAACATCAAACCTAAAAGGCAAATAGAAATACAACCATATGTTTTAGCGAAGGCTGAAACCTTTGAAAAACAGGAAGGAAATCCATTTAGGGATGGCAGTAATACAAGTGCTAGTATTGGATTAGATGGAAAAGTTGGGCTGACTTCAGATATCACTCTAGACTTTACTATTAATCCAGACTTTGGACAGGTAGAAGCCGATCCATCACAATTGAATATTGATGGGTTTCAAATATTTTTTCAAGAACAAAGACCATTCTTTGTTGAAAATTCAAACCTCTTTGAATTTAGACTCACAGAAGCTGATGCAGGAGGCCCTTTTGGTATAGATAACTTATTCTACTCAAGGAGAATTGGACAAAGACCCAGAGGAAGTCATGATATTGCTGATGGGTCATTTTCAGACAGTCCTAATTTTACATCTATTCTTGGTGCTGCGAAAGTAAGTGGCAAGACGAAAAATGGTTTTTCAATTGGTTTACTAGAAAGTATTACTGCCGAAGAGCATATTAAAATTCAAAGTGCTAATGGTCAAAAATCAACAAAAGTTGCAGAACCATTCACTAATTATTTTGTAGGGAGAGCAGCTCAAGACTTTAATGAAGGGGCAACTGTATTATCTGGAACTCTTACTTCTGTAACAAGAAATTTAGATGGAACAGGACTCGAGGATCAATATCATTCTGATGCGCTCTCAGGAGGTCTGTCTCTTCTTCACACTTGGAAGAATAGAGAATATCAAATAAGAGCAAACTTGGCATTTAGTAACGTGAAAGGAACTGCTGCAAGAATAGAAGAAACCCAAAGTTCATTTGAGCATTATTTCCAAAGACCGGATGCCGATTATATAGAATTAGATCCAACTTTAACAAGTTTAGGAGGAAATGCAGGGACACTCACTTTTGCTAACTATTGGGGTAAAGACAATGTTGGATATCAAACTGGAGTCACTTGGAGAAGCACAGGATTCGAAATTAATGACATCGGTTTTCTCAATTCGGCTGATGTTATTAATCATTTTACTTGGGTAGGGTGGAGAGCACCAAAACCTTTTGGGATCATAAGAAGACTTCAGATAAATGCAAATGAATACAGCAAATGGACATCCAATGGTGATCATTTATCGATGGCATATAATGTTAATGGATTTACTTCATTTACAAATACCTGGGGTCTAAATCTCGGAATCAACTATGAAACCAAAGATCTTCTCACAAAAGCACTTTTTGGAGGACCTACATTAAGAGGAACCAATGGATATTTCAATTGGATAGGTGTTAATTCCGATAATAGAAAGAAAATCACTTACCGCGTTTTTTATGGAAACTATAGAGGAGTAGGTACGGATAAGGGAGCATTAAGAATCCATAATTTAAATTTCGGAGTGTCTGCTCAGCCTAGCAATGCACTTTCTATCTCACTTTCTCCCCGTTATTTTCATCAGAATAGAGCCATCCAGAATGTATCTAGCACCACATTTAATGGCCAAGACAGATACATTACAGGAAGAGTGAATCAAAAGACTATTTCGATGTCGCTGAGGTTGAATTATTCACTCTCTCCTAATATGAGTATTCAATACTGGGGACAACCTTTTATCTCAAAAGGGAATTATACCGAATTCAAATATATCACTGATCCTTTAGCTAAAAATTATCAGGACAGATTTAATCTTTACGCCAATGATATGATTACGCAAAGTGAAGGAAATGGTACCTATTATGTGGACGAGGATGGAAATGGATCAACAGATTATTCATTTGATAACCCTGATTTTAATTTTCTTCAATTTAGATCAAATCTTGTAATGAGATGGGAATATAAACCTGGCTCTGAATTCTTCTTAGTTTGGACACAAAGCACCTCTAATTCGGCGGATCCCAACAAACCAATTTTTGATTCACTCTCTGAAGATCTATTTACTAAAAAGATCGATAATATTTTCTTGATGAAATTTACTTATCGGTTTATCAATAGTTGATCAAGCATAATTTAGAAAGCTTTTGATATCTTGATTAGCTTCCATACATTCTTTGGATATTTTTGGCATACTAAAGAAGCCATGGATAACACCAGAGTATTCAAGGTGTTTTACATCATTATTTGCAGCTGTAAGTTTATTAGAGTATGCTAACCCTTCTCCTTTGAGAGGATCATACTCAGCTGTCATAATAAATGTTCGAGGTAGGTTAGATAGGTCATCCATCAATACTGGTGATACGAATGGTTCAAAGACATCTTCTGGTTTGCGAACGTAATGATCTGTAAACCAATCCATTCGCTTTTTGGTAAGGAAATATCCTTCGCTATATTCTATTTCAGTATCGTAAGTTTTACTTGAATCGCAACATGGATATATCAAGACTTGATTGGATATTTTTGGTCCATTGTTATCTCTTGCAATTAGACTTACAACAGTAGCTAAATTGGCTCCTGCACTATCACCCATTACAGTCACCTTGTTTTTATCAATCCCAAGATTACTGGTATTACTTATTGCCCAAATAGTTGCATCATAGCAGTCCTGATGAGGTGTGGGAAATTTATATTCAGGTGCTAATCGGTAGCCCACTGATACAACTACAGCATTGTTCATCTTACTCAGTCGCCGACATACTCTGTCATGAGAATCGAGGTTTCTCAATACAAAACCTCCTCCATGAAAGTATATAATTAGAGGAAGGTTTTTTTGTGTTGAAGGTCTATATGTTCTTACCGGTATAGACTGTTCATCTCTCATTACTATCCACTCATTTCTAACTTCATGAAGTTCTTCTGGAGAGAACTCTAGTATTTTGTGGAATGTTGGTTGCCTTTTGGCGTTGTCTTCTCTAATTTTATTTGGGGGTATGCTGAGATTGTCTTTAGTGAAATATTTTAGATATAAAAGAAGCAATCTTAGTTTTATAGACATAGCATAGAATTTTGTCATTTATTGAATTCAGTCTCCTCTAGCATTGAGATATACCTTTGATATTTTTTCTCTTTTGAAATATCAGAGTTGAACTAAACTGTATAGTCTTCGACGAAATCAAGGTAAGAAAAATGGTCAAAATATTTGCCATTGCAATAAAGATTCTATGGACATGTGAGACTGATTGACTCTTAAAGTGCTTTGCTAAATAATTTTTCAGATTGGTGTGAAAAATGAATATCAATATCGGCACAAATATTTCTCACGAATGCTCTTCCTTTCGGAGTAATCTGCAATACATTTTTGTCTACTATTACTAAGCCTTCTTGAACTTTGGAGGACATACGATGTAATGCCTTTTCCATAATGTACTCTGCAGCCTCATTTTTGTCCCAGCTCGTACTGTTTTGGCACATTAATGATATGATGTTATCTCTTATTAGAAGCTCCGCCTTATTCAATCGATGCCCTTTAATAAATGGCAGAATCCCACTGTTTATGTTCTCCTGATATGCCTCCACATTTTTTTCATTTTGAACATACATAGAATGACTTTCGCTTATTGATGATGCTCCCAGTCCAATGAGAATTTTAGTGGAAGACTCTGTAAATCCCATAAAATTTCGATGCAATTTTCCAGAAATATATGATTTATAAAGTGTGTCACTTTCTAGAGCATAATGGTCCATACCAATATGGTGATAGCCTATTTTTTTGAGAATTTCTTCTCCTTTGAGACGGAGTAAAATCTTTTCCTGTCCATCAGGAACATCTTCGTCTGAGAAGGCTCTTTGTCCTTTACTTTTCCATGGTACATGAGCATAGCTATAAAATGCGAGCCTATCTGGTCTTTGATTATTAATAAAGGACATTGTTTCCTCAATATCTTCTATTCGCTGAAAAGGAAGACCGTAAATGATGTCATAGTTTATAGATTCATAACCTAACTCATTACTAGCTGATGTGAGGAACTCTATTTGCTCTTTTGTTTGTGTTCTATTGATGGCGGATAATATGAATTCATTCACATCCTGGACTCCAATGCTAAGTCGATTAAACCCTAATTCTCTAAGTGTCCTTAATTGGTCATATGTTGTGGTATTAGGATGTACTTCAAGACTGAATAACTTTTGGTCAGAAAATTTAGAGAGTTTTTCTATTCCGTTTACAAGTCTTCTTAACTCATTTGAACTAAAAAAGGTAGGTGTACCGCCTCCGAAATGCAACTCTTTAATTATCGGACGTACTGAAAGATGCTGAATGTAATATTTCCACTCTTTCAGCAGACTATCTATATAAGGAGATTCTACAGAGTGGTTTTTAGTGATTCGCTTATTGCAAGCACAGTAAGTACAAAGCTCCTCGCAAAATGGTAGATGAATGTAGAGACTAATTTCTTTGTCTTTTATTAACTGTTCATTTATGGATGAAATCCACTCTTCTGAACGAGGTTGATTTATTGTCCAGTTAGGAACTGTAGGATAACTCGTATATCTGGGTACAGGAACATTATATTTTTCAATAAGAGAATAATTATTCATGACCTAAGCTATTTATAGTATTGGATACAATGAAGAGCAAAACTACAGATGGCCCGTTTCCACTATGATGATATGGATCATGGACAGTCGTGATTGTAATCAATGAGCAGAAATATTGATAAGGATAGCTTTACAAAACAAATTCAAGGTTATGGATAGTATTCTAGATTCTTCAAATGAGAGAAGACTTCAAGTGACATATATCATTGTTGTGCTCCTGAATATTTGCATTATGGTTGGAATGATAGCTCAGTTATAACAATAGAGTAGGTTGACATATGTTATTAGAAAAAGACAAAATGCTGATTTGTTCTCATTGTGGTGATAGCTGTGATGGTGATATTTCACATTTAGAAGGTCCTGTCTTTTGTTGCCACGGTTGTCAGATTGTATGGCAACTCCTTCATGAAAAAGGACTGGCTGATTACTATGACATTGAAGATGTTTCAGGCCTGTCAAGGCAAGATATTCGTCCTCGATACTATGATTTTTTAGATGACCCTGAGATAGAAAATAGTTTAATTTCTTTTTCAGTAAATCATTTGAAAACTGTCTATTTGGGACTTCCTCAGATTCATTGTTCTTCATGCGTATGGCTCTTAGAGCGGCTTTATTTACTTGAAGATGGTGTAAAGAATGTAAGAGTTAATTTATTAGAGAAAAAAGCGACTATATCCTTTGACGATACAGAAACAAGCTTAAGAAGTATAGTAGAACTTTTAGATAAAATAGGGTATGCTCCAAATTTTGAAAAAGAAGGACCACATGAAAAAAAGACTCCAGATCAAAATAAAATTATCATTTATAAAATTGGAGTTGCCGGATTTTGTTTTGGCAATATCATGTTGTTGAGCTTTCCGGATTACCTTGGTACAGCTTCGTCTAGTTTTGCAAATTTTTTTGGAATATTAAATATTCTTTTATCGATTCCTGTAGTCTTCTATGCGGGTAGTGACTATTTAAAATCTGCTTGGGATAGTTTAAAAATGAAGAGAATTGGAATTGATGTCCCAATAAGCATTGGTATGCTCACTTTATTTTTTCGGAGTATTTATGAAATAACAATAACTAATAATGAAGGTTATCTAGATAGCCTTGCGGGCTTTGTTTTTTTCTTACTTATTGGGAGTTGGATTCACTTGAGAACATTCGCTGGAATTTCATTTGAAAGAGATTTCAAGTCGTTTTTTCCAATAGCGGTGAAGTTTTGGACAGGAGAAAACTGGATGAGTAAATCCATAGATTTACTAAAAAAGAAAGATCGCATTTTAATCAGAAATGGTGAAATAATCCCTTGTGATGGACTCGTGTCTAAGGGAAGTGGTTCTGTAGATTATAGCTTTGTTACTGGTGAATCTAAACTTGTGTCTTTGTCAAAGGGAATGGCTGTCTCTTCCGGTGGAAAATTGATTAATTCTAGCTTTGAAATAATCGTAGAAAAGGAGGTAAATCAAGGCGAATTAACTCAATTATGGAATGATGATATTTTTAATAAAAGAGAGTTAGAAAGAGAAAGTACTCTATTGAATATAATAGGTAAGTATTTTACAATTTCAATTCTAGTCATCGGAATTTTTAGCCTTCTTTATTGGTTATATATTGATCCGTCCAAAGCCTTCAATAGTTTCACAGCAGTGTTGATTATTGCATGTCCTTGTGTCCTTGCCCTTTCTATTCCATTTCTATATGGTAGTGGAATCAGGTGGTTATCAAAATTGTCGATTTTTTCAAAAAATGTTTTCACAATTTTTGATCTTAATGATATTGATACTATCGTATTTGACAAGACGGGTACATTGACAGATACAAACAAAGCTACCGTTCAATTCATTGGCATTGAGCTTTCTCAAGAAGAGAAATCAATGATTAGAAGTGTCTCTCAGCATAGTAGTCACAAGTTGAGCGAGATGATTAGCAATTTTTGTCGAGAGGGCAGTCAACTTGAAGTTCAATATTTTAAGGAGTTTTCTGGAAAAGGAATTGAAGCCTTCATTTTTGGAAAGAAGATAGAAATAGGTTCTGGAACATTTGTTCATGGATATTCTCAAAATCATTCTTTGCAGTCTTCATTTGTGAAAATAGATGGAACAGTAAGAGGATGTTTTCAATTTGAACATTCCATCAGAATAGGAATGAAGGAAATGATCCAAAAGCTAAATAAAGAGTATTGCCTTTCTGTCTTGTCAGGTGACGCCTCTAAAGATCAAAACAAAATCGAAAACATATTTCCAAGGGGAAGTGATCTTCTTTTCAATCAATCGCCTCAACAAAAGATGGATTATGTGAAAGCATTGCAAAATCAGGGAAAAAAAGTGATGATGATTGGAGATGGTTTGAATGATTCCGGAGCCTTAAAACAGAGTGACATTGGCGTAGTTATTTCTTCTGAGGAGAATAATTTTACACCATCCGCTGATCTAATAATGCTTTCGGATAAACTGTCTTTGTTGCCGGAATTATTTCAATTTTCAAGATTGCTCAAATACGGGTTGTACGGGGCATTTCTTCTTGCACTCCTGTACAATTCCATTGGACTAGGATTTGCTGTTTCTAGTAAATTAACTCCAGTTGTAGCTGCTATTTTGATGCCCATAAGCAGTGTAAGTATTATGCTTTATGGGCTTGGGATGAGCTGGATTGCAATGAGGCTTTCATTCCAAACTAAGACATAGAGCATCTAGTATGATTAAAATTACCTTCAAGGTTGATTAATGTCATATTACAACTTTTTTTCAGGCTCTACCTTAGTTTAAAATTTAGAATAAGTTGGAGGTCATTTTCATTTTAATCATTATTAGTCTCTTAGTAGCATTTGGGTTCCTAGCCTCTTTTTTTTGGGCTGTAGGATCTGGTCAATATGATGATGATTATACTCCATCCATACGGATTCTATTTGATGATGATATCATAGAAAATAGTAAAACACACTCAAAACAGGATTAGAAATGATACAGATGGAAAAGTTTACCTATGACGATAACATAGTCAGAAAATTTGCGGCAGCTACAGCGGTTTGGGGAATCGTAGGTATGACTGTAGGCGTACTTGTCGCTTTTCAGTTGGTCTTTCCTTCGTTAAATTTCACTGCAGAAACTACTTTCGGACGTCTCAGGCCTTTACATACAAATGCAGCTATTTTTGCATTTGTAGGTAATGGAATCTTTATGGGTGTCTATTATTCTCTACAGAGATTACTCAAGGCAAGAATGTGGAGTGACTTTTTGTCCAAATTTAACTTCTGGGGATGGCAGGCTATAATATTAGCAGCTGCATTGTCCTTACCTCTTGGATACACTACAAGTCATGAATATGCAGAATTAGAATGGCCTATCGATTTAGCTATTGCATTAGTCTGGGTAGCATTTGGAATTAATATGTTAATGACCATTATAAAGAGAAGAGAGAATCATCTCTATGTCGCTATTTGGTTTTATATCGCCACTTGGGTCACTGTTACAGTTTTGCACGTTGTACGATCTTTGGAAATGCCGATTGGGTTTATGGAAAGTATACCAGTCTTTGCAGGTGTACAAGATGCATTGGTTCAGTGGTGGTACGGTCATAATGCGGTGGCGTTCTTTTTGACTACACCTTACTTAGGCCTGATGTATTACTTCCTTCCTAAAGCAGCAAATCGGCCTGTATATTCCTATAAATTGTCGATCATACATTTTTGGGGGCTGATCTTTATTTATATATGGGCAGGCCCACATCATTTACTTTACACTTCTCTACCTGATTGGGCCCAATCTTTGGGTACTGTATTTAGTATTATGCTGATTGCTCCATCTTGGGGTGGTATGCTGAATGGTTTGCTTACGTTAAGAGGTGCTTGGGACAGAGTACGTCGAGATCCTATTCTGAAATTTATGGTAGTTGCAATATCAGCTTATGGTATGGCAACTT
Source organism: Saprospiraceae bacterium UBA7328 (assembly GCA_002471345.1). Classification (GTDB taxonomy): domain Bacteria; phylum Bacteroidota; class Bacteroidia; order Chitinophagales; family Saprospiraceae; genus UBA7328. Next base: position 18,468 of record DKPS01000209.1, on the reverse strand, counting down.
TAGAAGGCCCACTTCTTTCAATAAAATCTATAAATGCGATAAGTCATTATACAGATTGGACAGTTGCACACGTCCATGTAGGTACATTAGGTTGGAATGGCATGCTCACATTTGGTGTGTTATATTGGCTCATTCCAAAGTTATATAAAACTCAATTGTATTCAGTCAAATTGGCAAATGTCCATTTTTGGATAGCCACACTTGGTACTTTGTTTTACGTAGTGCCAATGTATTGGGCAGGATGGGCTCAGAGTTTAATGTGGAAACAGTTTGATCCTGATGGATTCCTCTCATTCGGAAATTTTTTAGAAACTGTGACCCCGATTATACCAATGTATGCTATAAGAGCAGTAGGAGGTACCATATACTTAGTAGGTGCATTTGTTATGGCATATAACTTATGGAAAACCGCAAAGTCTGGTACCGCATCTGAAGTAACCGTAGAAGCAGCTCCGAGACAAGAGTATGTGCCGCATAAAGGAGAATACTGGCATAAATGGATTGAAAGAAAACCTATAAAGATGTTAGTAATTGCTACCGTATTAGTTCTTATTGGCGGTTTGGTTGAAATATTCCCAATGCTAATGGTAGATGAAAATGTGCCTAAAATCGAGAGTGTAAAACCATTTACTCCACTCGAATTGGAAGGTAAGGAGATTTATATTTCAGAAGGATGTAATACCTGCCACACACAGATGATACGTCCATTCAGATCTGAAACTGAAAGATATGGTGCCTTTTCTAAGTCGGGAGAATTTGTTTATGACAAACCACATTTGTGGGGATCAAAACGTACTGGGCCAGACCTTCATAGGATAGGAAATAAATATCCGGACAGCTGGCATTATAATCATATGCTCGAACCTGAATCAATGTCTCCAGGGTCTATTATGCCAGATTATCCTTGGCTATTTGATAAAGATTTAGATACAAAATATACCTCTGCTAAAATAAAAGTGTTGCAATCCATGGGAGTTCCATATCCAGAAGGCTTCGCAGAGGTTGCCGAAGAAAATCTAAAGACTCAGGCTCTTACAGTAGTAGAGTCTCTTAAGAATGATGGTATTGAGCAGGAAAATCTGGAGGCAAAGCGAATAGTAGCACTTATTGCTTATTTGCAAAGATTAGGCACAGATCATAAACCTGAAGCCACTATTGAAAGCGAGGATTAATAAACTGAAAACTAGTAAGAGATGTATAAATATATATTAGAAGCCGCAGGAAACATCAATTGGATGGCAGTCATGTCATTGATTACATTCATGTCAGTATTCCTTATATCTGCATTGTTGATTCTTAAAAAGGACAAAAGACATATTTCACATATGTCTCAAATGCCTCTTGAAAACGATAGTTCTAATTTCTAATCCAGAATATCATGATAAGATCTAAATTTCAAATTTTATTAGGCTTAATGGTAATGTCATCAATGTCAATAGCACAAGAAGTCACTAAAGTTTCATCAAAGGATGCAAGTTCATTCCATTGGGTATTAGATAATATAATTTTAATCATTGGGGGCATTGTAATCATTTCGGTTTTTGTCACGCTGCTGAGACTAGCTTTCAGTCTTCTATCGCTTCAAAAAGCACGGTTGATGAAAGAACTGGGCATAGAGAAAGAAGAAGTTCTCAATGAATTAGGTCAACCACTTTGGCAGAAAGCTTATAATTGGGCATGGAGTCTTGTTCCAATTCAAGAAGAAAGTGAGATTGATCTTGGCCATGACTATGATGGCATTAGAGAATTGGATAATAAGGTTCCTCCTTGGTGGATAATCCTTTTTTATGGAAGTATTGTTTTTGCTGGATTCTATATGTACGTATATCACTGGTCAGGGAGCGGGTGGAGTAGCGAACAGGAATACGTAGAATCTATAGAACTTGCTGAAAAAAGAATTAAAGAATACTTGTCTAATCAAGCCGATGCTGTTGATGAGACCAACGTTGCCTTTCTTTCAGATGAAAACACGCTTTTATCAGGGGAGAATATATTTAAACAGCATTGTGTTGTTTGTCATGGCCAATTTGGTGAAGGACTAGTTGGCCCAAATTTTACTGACTCATATTGGATACAAGGAGGGGGAATTAAAAACATATTTGTAACGATTAAATATGGTGTTCCTCAGAAGGGTATGATTTCTTGGAAATCGACATTGAGGCCATCAGAAATGCAGAGCGTTGCAAGCTTTATCATGACATTAGAAGGTACTGACCCTCCCAATCAAAAAGATCCAGAAGGAGAAATATGGCAACTTGAGGAAAAAGCTAAAGTGCTCGAAAGTTCAATATCAAACTAGCTTATTAAAGGTAAAAGTTGATAAGTGAAAGAATCTGACTTAGGTATTATTGATGAAATTTATGATGGAGTTGGTACATTTCGAGATGAACTTGCTACAGTAGATAAATCAGGAAAGCGCAAATGGATATTTCCTAAAAAGCCAAAAGGCCCATTCTACAATTACAGAAAATTTGTATCATATATTTTACTGGCAATTCTCTTTGGGCTTCCTTGGATTAAAGTTGGAGGAAAGCCTTTTGTTCTGTTCAATGTCTTAGAAAGGAAATTTATTCTTTTTGGAGTATACTTCTCTCCACAAGATTTCCATTTGTTTGTCATTGCTATGCTGATAAGCATAGTTTTTATCGCTCTTTTTACCGTGGTTTTTGGAAGACTTTTTTGTGGATGGGTTTGTCCACAAACCATTTTTATGGAAATGGTATATCGTAGAATTGAATATGCTATTGAAGGAGATTATAAATCTCAAATGAGGTTAGATAACGCCTCTTGGACAGGGTCAAAAATATTCAAAAAGATCATAAAACAGGTTTTGTTCTTTGCAATTGCTGTATTCATTGCTCATACATTTTTAGCCTATATAATTGGCGTTGATGAAGTAATGAAAATCGTCTCAGAACCAGTGGGAGAAAACATGAATGGTTTTATATCAATGATCGTTTTTTCTCTTATTTTTTATGGAGTTTTTGCTTCACTGAGAGAGCAAGTATGCACTACAATATGTCCATATGGAAGACTTCAAGGTGTTTTACTCGATGATAAATCATTAGCCGTTTATTATGACTTTGAACGAGGTGAACCTAGAGGAAAGATTAAGAAAAAAGATGAAGTAACAGCAAAAGGGGATTGTATTGATTGTAAACTATGCCTTCATGTTTGCCCGACAGGTATTGACATCAGAAATGGGTTGCAATTAGAATGTGTGAATTGCACAGCTTGCATGGATATCTGCGACGAAGTGATGGTAAAGATAAAGCGTCCAAAGGGATTGATAAGAATGGACAGTTTGGAAGGTATCATAAGTGGATCGAAGAAACTTTTTAATACTCGTGTCATTGCCTACTCAATAGTTCTTGTTGGCTTGATTTTCCTCGAAGTAATTCTAATGTCTCAGCGCTCAGATGTTGAAACTTTAATGCTTCGTACCCCTGGAACACTTTATTATAAAGCTGAAAATGGTGACTTTAAAAATTTGTACAACTATCAATTGAATAATAAGACTGAAATGAATGCTGTCGTGAGTTTTGAGGTCACTAATATCTCCGCTTCTATCGAGTATGTAGGTGATAATCCTGTAATACTTCCTAATCAAATTTCTGAAGGAGCTCTTTTTATAATTATCGATGATGAAAAGGTCATTAGAAGGAAGACTAAGCTAGAAATAAATGTGATCATGAATGACAAGATAATCGATGAAGTATCGAGTACTTTTTACGGACCAATAAAATGAGAATATTATGAAAATCCATTGGGGTAATGCCATATTTATATTTTTTATCTGTTACATCAGTTTACTTGTTTTCACGGTGATAAAGTCTAGATCAGTAGATCATAGCCTGGTTGCAGAAAACTATTATCAGCACGATATCACCTATCAAAAAAAATACGATGCCATTACAAATCGAAACTTTCTTTCTTCAGATTTAATAATCAACTATGATGTCACTCATAAGGAGTTGCGGTTGTTGTTTGGCGATCAAAAGGTGAGTGTTAAGGGTATAATTACCTTCTATAGAGCATCATCTAAAAAAGATGATTTTGCTTCAGAATTTGTTGTCAAAGATAATGTCACTTATAGTCAGAAGATACCTCAATTGAAATCAGGGAAATGGCAAATTAAAGTTCAATGGAATGATGGTACGAGAGATTATTACAAAGAAGAAGATATCTATATCAATGTAGTATGATCTGGATGGCTTTTACACTTGGATTTTTAGGTAGTTTACATTGTGTGGGCATGTGTGGTCCTTTGGCTTTACTTGCAGCCGGAGATGAAAAAAATCATTTATATGGTTCCTTTATGAGGGCTCTTCAATATAATGTGGGGCGCGTATTGACCTATGCCTTTCTGGGACTAGGTGTGGGGTTAATAGGAGAGTTGATTTTATTGTCAGATTTTCAAAAGACACTTTCACTTCTTGCTGGTTTTTTTTTATTAGCGCTATTCTTTTTCTCTCTAGACTTAGAAAAATTGCTTTTTAAATCAGAGGTGTATAGAGCTGGGTATCAAAAAGTTTCATCTTATCTATCATCACACTTTAAAAGAGGAGTTTCAAAATTTCCACTCCTTGTAGGCATGATTAATGGCCTTTTGCCTTGTGGCTTAGTTTATCTGGCCTTGACAGGAGCAATGGTTGCAGGTGGAGTTGAAGATGGTGCTCTGTTTATGATATTCTTTGGACTTGGTACTTTTCCGGCTATGGCTGGTATTATGATAATAGGAAGCAAGACTAATTCTGTTTTTTTTATTAAAAAGTACATTCCCAGAATTTTTCAATTTACTCAACTAGCACTAGGACTCTATCTTATGTATAGAGGAATGGTTGTAGACATACCAGAAGAACTGAATTTCTGGACGGCTGTAAAGAATCCAGTCTTGTGTCATTAATTCGATTATCTATTATTTTTATCCTTATTGATTATGGTCTCTATTTGTCCGACTTTTAGGTTTTTACCTATGATGGTTCTTTCCGGATTGAGAACATAGACTTCTGGTGTATTGTCAACAAAGTATTTCGCGTAGATTGACTTGTTAGATGGGTCATGTACATTTATCCAGTCCATGTCATTTTTGTTTATAAAACCTTTCCAACTTTGATCATCAGTATCAATTGCAATTGCATATACTTCTACTCCTTTCGGTTTCCATTGTCTATAGAAATTTACCAATTTCGGAGTTTCTTCTATACAATGATCACAAGTTGGATTATAGAGATACACAATGATATATGGAGCAGAAATATCATAGATAGATTGACTTTTACCATATGGGTCGGTTGATGTCACATTTGGACCTTTGAGACCGATAAGACTTGCTGCCATCTCATGGGCTCTTTGTTGAAGCCCAAATACCTGAACAGAATCTGCCCAAAATGCTTTCTCGTGATTGATATAATTTTGTACCATGAATACATAAATGGCCTCTGAATCCATCAGAGTGGTCTTGGTTGGTTCATAATTTAGGGCTACCCAATTAGTGAAAAATTTGTAGTAATCTGATCCCTCAGGGACCTTATCCATTAGATCTTTAGTAGATATCTTTATTGAATCAGGTTGCTGTACAGTTAGCTCGTTGAAATATCTTTTTAGTTTATTGAAAACAACAGGAGTACGAATGAGTCTAATGTCTGAGAAATCCACATTATCCCAAAATTCTTGTCGATAATAAGTTAATTGTTTTTGAAAATCAACTGATCCATCAGATAAATAAACTTCTTTGAGATCTGGGTTTTGTCCAGCTTTTTTGAACATTGTGAAGAAGCCGTTTGGACTTGAGTCATACAATTTGTTAAGATGATTCTTTCTTTGAGTTACCAGTTCTTTCTCTCGGGTTTTTAGATCCAAGTATTCAGAAGAAGTAGTAGAAAGGCCAGGTAATCTCTGGGCAATTTCATTGAAACGAGGTTGCATTTCTTGCTCAAATCTCAAATTTTTAAACAATAACTCATTGTCTTTATTTCCAGATATCGCCATCGATCCCGTAAGGTTAGCAAGTTGTGTGGTCATTGAAAACTTCTGCCCTTTATCTAGCAATATTTGGAAATAGTTTCTATTTGGAAGCATTACGTAATAAGCTCCAGATGGATATCCATCACTTTTTGTGAAAGTAAACCTTCCTTCATGATCAATGCTAGCAGTGTCAATCCTATAATTTTGATCAGCATATGTAGCAATTAGCCCAGCTTGACCACCGTTTTGTCCAATAACCTGAACTTCAATTTTAGCTGAACCATTATTGGATATAGAAGCTGATGAGGAAGTCCTTTCATTATTACAAAATGATAGAAAGAATAATGCTATTATCAAAAACGAAAAACGAAATGTTGACTTCATTTTAAAATTGGCAATTAATGAACTGCGAAAATGAGAAAATATATTTGATCCAAATTGAATTTATCAGGAAATTGGCAGAGTATTGTTTTTTAAACCATAGGAAGCAGTTGGGAAAAAATCAAGACTTCTATTAGACCAACTACTCCTACAACAGCAAACATTAGTGACCAAGTTTGAAATGTTTCTTTTTCTGTGAAACCACTCATTCTTGATACTACCCAGAAGCCGCTATCATTCATCCATGATATAAATCCTGACCCAAATCCTATTGCTAAAAAGAGGTAAACAGGGTGATAAGGCAAGTCTGTGCCACTTCCTACTAAGGAAAACATGATGCTAGCAGAAGTTATCATTGCTACAGTACTAGAACCTTGAGCTGTTTTCATCACAGCTGAAATTATCCAACCTAGCAATAAAAAACTTATAGATGCACCAGATGTAGCATGTTCTATTGCATTTCCAATACCACTGTGTTTAATCATGGCGCCGAATGCTCCTCCAGCACTGGTAATCAGTATTATTAATCCAGCTATTTCAAGAGGTTTAGCCACTTTTTCCCAGAGTGAATTGTGATCTAATTTTTGATAACGTGCCCAAAGAAGAATAGCAACAAAAGCGCCCAAACTCATGGCAATGTTTTTATTCCCAAGAAATGTTATCCAATTAGGTGTATTGCCAATTGTAATATTTGTGACTGATACACAACTTATTAGTAGAATTGGTAGTACGACTGGAAGTAATGACAACATCAAAGATGGTGCTTCTTCTTTGTGATTAGGAAGACCAATTTCTACTCTTACTGGAATGTTCAGTCGTGTATTTGCTCTTTGCCCTACCCATAAAGCCGCAATAGCAGGTAGCAAACCAAAACAAATGCCGGCAATTATTGTAATTCCTAAATCTATTCCTAATGTTTCTGCCATAATAAGAGGGCCAGGTGTAGGAGGCACAAGGCTATGTGTGACGACAGCTCCACCAGCAATAGCAACTACATATAGAACATAATTTTTTCCTGTTTTTTGAGCTAATGCAATGGCAAGAGGAATTAAAAGGAAGAAAACAGTATCAAAAAATACAGGTATGGATAGTATGAATCCACAGATGAGTAGTGCAAGGGCGGCACGAGATTCTCCGAAAATATTTACCATGTTTTCAACAATTCTACGAGCTGCACCACTTTCCATCATGGCCGCTCCTATAATTGCTGCTAAAGCTATTACCCATGTTATTTTACCAGCCATGATGCCAAATTCTTTCATAGGTAATTCGACTGCTGATATGAGGTGGCTTGAACCTTCTCCTATAGGTATATTTGGTGACAGTACACCTACTATTATGGAAGAAACTATTAGAGCAATAAAAGGATGGATCTTTAATTTGTAAATCATTGTGGCAATGATTATTATTCCTATTAGCAATACTAGAAACGGTCCGTAGTCGGATGAAAAGAAGTCCATATTTATATTGTCATCTAAGTGCCCAAATTACTTAACTTTAGCCATCATCATAGTTTAAAGTATAAATATTTTGTTTATGAAATTAGGATTTTGTTCAGCGATTTTACCTGACCATGATTTAGCTGGTGTGTTGAAAGTTGCTGCTGAAATAGGTTATGAGTGCGTGGAGATTATGTGTTGGCCATTAGGGAAGTCAGAAAGAAGATATGCAGGGGTAACCCATATTGATTTGGATTCATTTAATTCTGAGTTAAAATTTAAAATTTGGTCTCAATTAAAAAGTTATGATATAGAAATCAGTGCTTTGGGATATTATCCAAATCCACTTGTAGCAGAAGAAAAGATATCAGAAGTGTATGTGCTTCATATAAAAAGGATGATAGAAGTAGCGTCAGAATTGGAACTTGATGTTGTCAATACATTTATAGGAAGAGATCATCAAAAAAGTGTGGATGAAAACTGGCCTCGTTTTATTAAAATATGGAAGGATATTATTGCACATGCTGAAGCTCATCAAGTAAAAGTTGGTATTGAAAATTGTCCTATGATATTTTCCAATGACGAATGGCCTGGGGGAAAAAATTTAGGTACTACTCCTGACATTTGGGATAGAATGTTCAATGACATCCAGAGTGATTATTTCGGACTCAATTATGATCCGTCTCACATGATTTGGCAGCATATGGATCCATTTTTTCCTATTAAAGAATACTCTGATAAATTTCATCATGTTCATGTAAAAGATGTAAGAATTGATTCTGAGGCTTTAAATAGACATGGCATCATGGCTCCTCCTAATTTATGGCATACACCGAAATTGCCTGGAATGGGTGATATGGATTGGGGAAGGTTCTTTTCTTATTTGACAGAAAGTAGTTATGATGGTCCTGTCTGTGTAGAGGTAGAAGATCGAGCTTTCGAAGGGAGTAATGAAGCAAGAGTTGCAGCTTTACAACAGAGTTACAATTATTTGAAACAGTTTATTCCAGTGAAAAGTTGAAAATCTGAGAATCAAGATTTAGTTAAGATTTGAGAAGAGTTCTTCTTTTTCATCAGAAGTCAGAATGCGCCAATGATTAACACTCAGATTTCCCAACTCGATATTCATTACTCTTACACGTTTCAAGGATAATACTCTATAACCAAAGTGTTCGCACATTCTTCTGATTTGTCTGTTCATTCCTTCCGTTAGCACTATTCTGAATGTTTGCTTTCCTACTGATTGCACTAGACAACGTCTTGTTCTTTTTCCTAACATAGGAACTCCGCTTCTCATGCCCTGGAGGAAGGACATACTTAATGCTTTATGAACAGTGACGATATACTCTTTTTCATGATTGTTTTCTGACCTTAGTATTTTGTTTACAATATCCCCATCATTAGTCATTAAGATTAATCCCGAAGAGGCTTTGTCCAGTCTTCCAATAGGAAATATTCTCTTTGGGTAATTTACATAGTCAATAATGTTATCAGGATCAGATTGGTCAGTGGTACATGTTATTCCAGGTGATTTGTGTACAGCGAGATATATTCCTTTCTCTTTTGATATGGATTTTATTTTTTTATTATCAATAAGTACAGTGTCGCCTGACTTCACTCGATTTCCTTTCTTTGCGACTTTACCATTGATTCTAATACGTCCCATTTCTATCCACATATCCGCTTCTCTTCTACTGCATTTACCTGTGTTACTGATAAACTTATTTAGACTTATAGAATCACTATTTCTTGTTGCCATTTTACGAAGGTATATAACTAATTACTAACACACCGTTATTACAATGGTGAGCATCTATATAGATGTTATATATACTAACTGTGATTATGGCCTTGTTAATGATATCCTAATTTACATATATCATTATCACATATGGTTGCAGAAACTTTACTTTCAAAGATTATTAATTCAGTCGAACGTCACATGAAAAAGGTATTTATCTCACTGTTAATGGTGATGTTTACTCACCTTGTCTATTCTCAAAGTACATTTAATGTTAAAGGAGTCATAGAGGATACACTCGGTAATCCATTAATTTATAGCACAGTGCTTCTTCTAGATACGGATTCCACAATGGTAGACTTTACCAGATCAGAACTAGATGGGTCATTTCGTTTTAAAGGAGTCTCGTCAGGAGAATATCTAGTCAAAACTACTTTTGTTGGATTTATCCCGCTTCATTCTAAAGTTAATTCTCGCGGAGGGAAAGATGTAGATCTTGGAATATTGAAGATGTCTGAACTAGCAGCAGAATTAATGGAGATCGTCATAAAAGCTGCCAAAGCCCAAATAAAGATGAGGGGAGACACCATTGAATATGATGTGTCTACATTTAAAGTTCCCGATGGGTCTACTGTAGAAGATCTCATCAGGAAGCTGCCAGGTATGGAAGTGGATCAAGATGGGGCAATGCGATCTGATGGAAAAGATGTAACAGAGGTAACAGTCGATGGAAAATCTTTCTTTGGCAATAACCCTAAAGCGGCAACTCAAAATTTACCTTCAGAAAGCATATCCAAAGTGCAAGTTTTTGATAGAAAGACGGAAGAAGAAGAGATTACAGGATCCACTGCCCAATCTCAAGAAAAGACAATGAACCTTGAGCTTAAAGAAGATTTTAAAACTGGTGGATTTGGTCGAGTAGTAGCGGGAGTAGGTACTGAAGACAGAAAGGAGTTAAAAGGAAATTTCAATAGATTTAACGAAAAAATTCAGTTTAGTCTTGTTGGTGTAGGGAATAACACAGGACGTAATGGGTTGTCTTGGGATGATTACCAGGACTTTTTGGGCTCACAATCATTTAATTTTGATAGTAATCTAGAATACGGTTTTGGTGGAGGTGGTAACAAATTTTTCTTTTTCAGTGGAGGTTCTAATAGCTTAGAATCTAGCATACAGTCAGTCTTCTTCCAAGGGCGTCAGAATTCAGGTTTTCCAGAAAATTATAATGGTGGAGCTAATTTCAATTATGATCATAACAAGTTGAAAATTAGTAGTGTATATTATTATAATCAAGCTGGTCTAGTGTCTACCACAGAAACTGACAGAGATAGGTTCTTTCCAAATTTTGTGCAAAATGAGGAAGGGTCAAATCAGAAAGACGATATAAGTAGAGGACATAGAGGGGAGTTTACTATAGAGTCTGAACTAGATTCTCTTCATTCTATAAAATTTGAGTTTAACGCTGCTGCAATTGACCAAGAGAAAATCTATAATGGAGAAAATGATCTTTTTAGAAACTCAATTTATCAGAGCCGAGGGGTAGTAAACAATGTTAATCTTCAAAGCGGTTATTTAGGGAATAGTGCCCTGATTTTTAGGAAAAAATTCAAAAAGAAAGGTAGAAGGATTGGAATGAATATTTCCTATTTATTTACTCATTTGAATGATGATAGAGATCAAAAATCATTAACAACCTTTTTTGATGAAAATGGAGTAGAGGAAAGTAGACTGGATTTGAATCAATTCAATGCTAATGTAGGAGACAAAAAAGTATTTAAGGCTAATGCAATTTTTGTGGAACCATTGAGTAAAAAGTTCTTTTTCCAAACTTTTGCTAATCACAGTCAGAGAAGAGAAACAGGAGAAAGAGAAGTTTTGGACCGGAAAGAGAATAGTGATATCGTAAATGAATTCCTTACCAGGACATCGATTAATAATATCGATATGAATAGGGTAGGAGCGTCAATGAGATATTCTCATAATGGAGTGAATATTACCACAGGTTTGGCATATCAGCAATTTGAGCTCTCTGGTAGTTATAGTAGCATAAATGAAAGCCTATTTTCAGGAGAGATTGATAGAGGTTTCAATAATGTTATTCCGCATTTAGCAGTGAATTATACGCCTGGGAGGAATATGTATCTCAGTATGGGCTATACTCGTACGGCTAATGAGCCTCAAATCCAGGATTTGCAACCGGTTATAGATAATGCTAACCCTTTATTTATCACAGAGGGGAATCCAGACCTAACGCCCCAAGTTGGTAATGATATCAATGCATATATGAGTAGGTCATTCCCTGCATCGGGAATTAGAATAAGTCTGAATGGAAGATTTACTTTATTTGACAACTACATAGGTAGATCGGAATCTATTGATGATCAAGGAATTACATCTTATAAGCCGATAAACATAGAAGATGGAAATCAAGGAAATATTTGGTTCTCGGTTAACCTCCCTATTATTCAAAACAAATTTACAACAAGATGGAATTTGAGTACTAATGTAAGTGATCTGCCAGCACAGGTGAATGGAGTAATGAATAATACAAAAGTGGTTACTCTTAATCCAAGACTGACGATAAGCTATACCCCAACAAAAGATTTTTTGCTTTCTCTAAATGGATTTTATAGAAATTCTAACACTTCTTATGACATTAATAGTAGTCAAGATCAAACAGTGATTAACAAAGGTTTTGAATTGGAGTTTAACACGAAATTGGTAGGAGGCATTTATTTAGCTTCAAGGTTGAATTACAACAAATTTACTAACGATAGATTTGGACAGGATCTATCTGTACCTATTCTTAATGCATCAATTTATAGGCAATTTTTGAAAGGAAATAAAGGAGAATTGAGATTAGCGATTTATGATGCATTTGATGAAAATGTGAGTCTTCAGCAAGGGACATATGGAAATGGTATAAGTCAATCTTTAACCAATGCACTGGGTAGATATGTGATGTTGAGTTTTACTTATAATATAAAAGGACTCCAGTCTGGAGTAAATAAAAGAAGAGGATTTCATTGATAGATATAAACAAATAAGAGAATATCATGCTAAATAAATGTATTTACATAATCATCATTATCCTTTTGAGCATGGATATAAATGCTCAAGATGTGGAAGGTACTATAGTTTATAATAGAAAGACAGATTGGATCTCAATTATGTCTAGATTGCCTTTTATGACTCAAGAAGAGATTGATAGAAACCGCCTTACTTGGGGAAAGCGATCTGGAAGAGGAAGGAATTATAATCTCTATTTGAAAGGGAACAAAAGTGTTTATACCTATGGAGAAAATGAATCTGAATCAGGCTGGTCTTGGAAGAGTGAAGAGTATGTGCTGGTGAGAGATCATAAATCTAAAAAAGCGACTGATGCCAGAGAGTTTCTGGGGAAAAAGTACGTAATAAAAGATGAGATGCCTAAGTATAAGTGGAAGATTCTCAATGAAATAAAAGAAATAGAGGGTTATTTATGTATGAAAGCAGAAACCAAAGATCCTATCAAAGGGCAAACTATTCATGCTTGGTTTACGGATGGAATTAACTTTTTTGGAGGACCAGAAGGCTTCAGTGGATTGCCAGGAATGATTCTAGAAATTGTTGTGAATGAAAGTGATGTGGTAATTTCTGCAACTTCAATAGATTTTGAACAAGCTGATGTAAAATTACCTATTCCTAAAAAGATGAAAGGAAAAGAAATCGATTTTGCCGTTTTTGATAATAAGGTCAAAGATTTTATTGATCAATCAATAGAAGGAGAGCGTAATCCTTTTTGGAGAATAAGGTATTAGTAAGACATAATTTTAAATTTTGATTTTGAACATATAAGCATATATGCAAATGGGAAGCTTTTATGACGGTTTTCTACAGCAAAGCTCATTCCTGGTTTCTGATTCCTTTAATTTCATTACTTATTTAAAATCAGCATTTAAATCGGTTCTGTTCGAGCTTGACTTTCGAAATTGTATTTGGAATATGTTCTAATACGAATCATTTCGTAAGGAGAGTGATCCTCTTTCATCGTAAAAATTGGACGTTTGTCGAATAAAATCGAACTTTGGTCGATGTTGTGGAAATAGTACCTTGTAATGCATAGATCTTTACGTCATCAAACAACAAATACTGTTATTATGAAAACAATCGATCTTGCTCATATCTGTAGACTAGCATTGTTAGTCATTACTTTGGCTTCTGTTGCTGGAGTTGTGGTTGCTAATATTGCGCTGTAGGATCGGACTCACAACGAGACGAAATTACTATTCCCTACTGATACTGACATCATGAAAAGGATAGAAAAGCTCTACTGAAAAGTGGGGCTTTTCTTATTCTAATGCCTCCCACATTCTTTTTACTTGTAAATCTCCATAGCCGTAAATAGCTTCATGGTTGGAGAACATTCTAAAGACCTCTTCAAATTTATTTGTTCCATCATTCTTTATTTTCTGGAGTGCTTGTTCAGGTCTTCCACTTTCTTCAAGATTTCTTTTTCTTGATTCATGAGCATCGACTACCTCAGGTAACCTAGGAACGATTTTTTTCAATTTCAGACCTAAATATTTCATCTGATTTATATCTTCATTTTGATAGGCACTCCAAAGGTTTGAAAAGGCATCAACATTATCCTTATCTAAACAAATTTTATGATCAAATGACCATTGAAGATCTAAACTATTCATGGACCCAAATCCATTCCAATTATTGTGATTTGGTCTTATCAGATTCAGGTTGAAATTGCCTTTGCTTTTTAAGATATTAATACAAAACCAAAGGTTTGTCTGGCAGAATAAATCGTCTTCAAACCAGAGATTTACCTCGTCTTCACTTTTGATTGTATCAAATTTGGAAAATTCGAGAATGCACTTACGATTATATCCATCCTTGCTTACATTAAAATAGTCAGATACGAATAAAGCCCGTTGTGAAAAAAAAGAGGATAGTTCTTCACCTGTAACAGGACCATCAATCATACATTCTCTGCATATAATTCTTTCACCTTTTAAATTGGGAAATTGATTGAGTAGAGCATCACCATTTAGAATATGAAAAGTCATCACTAAAAGATAGAAAAATAATATTCATATTCTGACTTGTACTCTTATATATCTATGGTCCCATCTACGGAATGTTATGATATATGACCATTTGCCCAATTTGCGCTATGTAATATTGAAACAAGTTGGCATTTAATAATTAAATATTAAAATATATGAGATATGCAGAATAATGTATATATTGTAACTGGTAATTATATTATTTAATCAAATCATTTGTTATAAATGAGTCCACCTGAATCGGTTAGTGCAAAGGTCGACAACACCTTTGCATATTTCTCAGGATATGGCAAGGGACTTTATTCGTTATGAAAAGAAAAGGTGTAAATAGAATTTTTTGAAGGACTAATTCTGAAACACAACAATCCAAAATTGACATTTAAAATATCGAAGCTGCTTCTGAAAGTAATTTCAAAGATTCCTAAAAACTAGGAGCAAGAAACAGTTCAAAAAGTCAATTGCCATATAAAATTATGTGAGAGGCCCTACTCAAAAATTGAGTAGGGCCCCTTTTTTTTAAAAAAAAGTAAAAATTATAGAGTACAAATCCCAAGAATCTTTCTTATTCGTTTGAGCTCATCAATCACCTAGGACTGTTTTAACATCTAATACTATAAGATTATAACAGTTTTCAACAAAGTTTTTACGTTTTAAATCATTAGAAAAATGCTATCGAACAAGTACCTATTACAGCAATGCTGTGTCATTGCCCTAGTTTTGTTATGCTCAAATATGGGCCATTCTCAAAAAAATATTTCTAAAGAAACCCTATCTACTAACGGACAAAAATTTACTCATACGAAAAGATCGTATCTCCAGAAATCAGTGACATGTTTACAGTCAGATTTTAGGACTATAGATGGAACTTGCAATAATATTTCTAGTGCACAAAGAATGGAGTGGGGAGCTAGTGATATTACTCTCATGAGGGAGATGTCAAGTGATTATGGGGTCTCTGACATTTTTAATGCCATGAGTGGAGAGTAGAGAGTAAGCCCACGTGCCATATCCAATGCACTGAATACCCAAGAAGAAAGTATTCCAAGTGAAAGGCGGTTAAGTTCTTTGGTTTTTACCTGGGGGCAGTTTTTAGACCATGATATATCCTTGACTCCAGAAGCTCATATAGAACCTGTTCCAATTAAATTGCCTGATAATGAGCCGCTTTTTACAGCAGATATTGGCTTCTTTAGAAGTGAAATTGCTGACGGGACGGGACAGTCTTCAGCAAGACAAAATCGTAATTTAATCACATCTTGGATAGATGCTTCTAATGTATATGGATCAGATCAGGAACGAGCAGATTGGTTGCGTATTTTTTCTAATGGGAAACTAAAGATGTCAGAAGGTGACCTTCTCCCTTTTAACACTATTGATGGAGAATATGAAAGTGAAATAGATCCGATTGCGCCAAGTATGGCTGGGGATGCGGACAGAAGTGGTAATAAAATCAAAACATATGTTGCAGGAGATATCAGAGCTGCTGAACAACCAGGTCTGACATCTTTGCATACACTATTTGTACAAGAGCATAATCGCATTTGTGAATTGCTCGGTAATCAAGGTTTCACGGAAGATGAAGAGATGTATCAAATTTCAAGGAAGTGGGTAGGAGCCCTAGTGCAATCTATTACGTACAAGCAATTTTTACCTGCACTTGGAATTGATCTAGGTGATTATAAAGGGTATGACAGTGATGTGCAACCTGATATTTTTAATCTGTTTGCCACTGCTGCATATAGATTAGGACATACAATGGTTACAGAAGAAATTGAACTCGTTGATGCAGAGTGTAGAGATGATGGTGCAGTAACTCTTTTGGAGTCCTTCTTTAATCCTGGCGTTTTAAGAGAGCATGGTATCGTAAGGGTACTGAATGGATTGCACAAGCAAACCCAAGAAAAAGTAGACCTTCAAGTCATTGACAATTTGAGAAATTTTCTATTTGGAGACCCATCTTCTGGGAATACTTTTGGATTGGATTTGGCCTCTTTAAATATCCAAAGAGGTAGAGATCATGGCCTGCCTGATTACAATTCTATAAGAGCACACTTCTTAGGTGAAGCAGCTACGAAATATGGTGATATAACTAAAAGTCCAAATCGTCAAAATGGTTTGAGAAATATTTATGGGTCTTTGGATAATATTGACCCATGGATAGGATTGCTTTCCGAGGATCACGTTCACGGAAGTTCGCTAGGGCCGACATTATTGGCTTTGATGAAAGCCCAGTTTGGAAGGTTGAGAGATTGTGATTTCTTTTATTTTGAAAAAGATGATTTCCTGAATTCTAATATCAAGCAGATGATCGAGTCGGCGACACTATCAGATGTGATTATCGCAAATACCTCTCTTGAAAAGATGTCGCAAAATGTATTCTTTGCAAGTAGTTGCAATTCTTCCAATTATTCTGGATCTGAAATCAATCCAATATTTAAAGATGACCTAAATGAGGATAATGATCAAGGCAATGGTAATGGAGGTAACGGGAACAATGGAAATGGAGGTAATGGAAATAATAATGGAAACGGGAATGATGGAGGCAATGGTAGAGGTGATGGCCAAGGAAATGGAGGAAATGGAGGTAACAATGGTCAAGGAAACATACAAGGAAGTAACGTAGGTACAAATGTAGGAGCATCAGTCTTATTCTCAGATGATGGTGCTGAAGAGGTTTTTATTCCGTCTTTTAGTTTAAGTCCTAATCCTACTTCAGATGTCCTCACGATTAATACTAAAGATTTTGAAAATGAGAAACAATTGGTAATATCTGTATTAGATCTTACAGGTAGGGTTGTTTTATCATCTGATATTAATACTTCTACAAGAGTCAATAGAGACCAGTTAGATATTTCTGGACTTCTCTCAGGAACCTATATAGTCAAAATCAGTACAGAAGGTATTCCAATTCATACGGAGAAAATAATTATCGGCAATAGGTAATTGATTTTTTATAGAAATTTTGAATCAGAGGAAGAGTGTTGGGTAACATTCTTCCTTTTTAATCATATTGCTCTTATATTAATTTACTCTTATTTGCACCGACTCCCATTGTGGAGCTCCTAATTCTAGGCTTCTTTTAAATGGTGGAGAGGAACCAATAGAAATGTTATAATCACCCTTCTCAAGGATCAAATTTCCTCTATTGTCATATTCTGAAAAAGCTTTATCGTCAAGTGTGAAATCAATTTTTTTTGTTTCATTTGGAGAAAGGCTAATTCTTTTAAAAGCTTTTAGTGAAACTCTAGGGTCATTTGTTTGCTTTTTATGCTTGGTCACATAGACCTGTACTACTTCTTCTGTAGGTTTATCACTTGAGTTTGTTATTTCGGCGGAAAAAGTAACAGGACTACCTTTTACAAATGATTTTATATCACTTTTAATATTACTGTATTCTATTTTGCTGTAACTCAACCCAAATCCAAATGGATATAAATAATCACCATCAAAATATCGATAAGTACGATTAGACATGTCATAATCTTCATAAGGAGGTAAGTCTCCAATTGAATTGACAAAAGAAATTGGTAATTTCCCGGTGGAGTTTATTTTTCCAAAAATTAAATCACCGACGGCTTGTCCTCCTTGCTCCCCAGGGTACCATGCATAAATAATCGCATCGGCTATGTCGTGCACCTGAGGTATAGATATAGCACTTCCACCAGTGATTACAACGATGAGTTTTTTCGCTTTGCTTCTAATTAGTTTTAAGTATTCTATCTGGTGAGGAGGAAGAGTAATATAATCTCTATCACCTGCAGAAGGGGATGCAATCGCTTCTCCTTCTTCACCTTCTAGTAGTTGTGATATTCCCATGCAGGCTATGGTCACATCTGCAACATCTGCCTCCTCTGAAAACCAATCCATTGGATTTACATTA
>DKPS01000141.1:4665-10199 GCA_002471345.1 Saprospiraceae bacterium UBA7328 | reverse complement strand
ACCAATTTCGCCTTTTACTTCTCCCCTAGCGGCAAGTGTCTTTAATTTACTACTGGCATCGACAGCATTAGAGACCAACTCTCTTAGGAATATCTCATGATCTGAGTATAGAAACTTCTTAATTATTGGAAATATATTTTCCGTTTGTACGGATATCTGACCTTTTTGCATATGCTTTCTATGAATTTTAGTACAAATGCTAAGTTTCAAACCATGTGCCACATGGAAAAGAGTGACATTTTGTCGGTTCTATAGGCTAGAGGCCTGTCAAGCTTGAGCCGTAGGAGTGAAATTCATAGGAAATGGAGGTTCACTAGATTGCTTTATTCCTCCGTGCTGGGCTTCATATTTCTTCACATTATCTTCTAATGCTTTTAAAAACCTTTTAGCATGATGAGGTGTGATCACAATTCTAGATTTCACTTTTGCTTTCGGGACATTGGGCAATATCCTCACGAAATCTAATACAAATTCACTTTGAGAATGTGATATAATGGCAAGATTAGAATAGATTCCTTCTGCTATCTCTTCTGGCATCTCTATATTGATTTGCTTCTGATTTTTTTCTTCAGCCATGGCTCTTTTTATATTTCTTCAAAAGTAGTAATATGAATATGGATTTATTAGTCTATTGAGGAGAAAGTATTTCTTTATGATTCATTCAACCTCAAGTAGAATGGTATTACTCTACCATCATAACCAAATAACACAAAATATAGCTGTTCAATATAAGCCACAGTGTTTTATATATATTAAAATAAAATTTAATATTTAATTCATTGATTTACAATTAATTTCAATACTTTTGAGCTTTCCAAAGAATGTAAACGCCTATGAATAGAACCTATACTCATAGCAAACCTGAGATTGACATTCAAAGAAAGAGAACGCTTAACAAACAATCAGAGTTCATTCCATTATTACTGATTACTCTCATCGGGATGGCTGGGCTTGTTACCTCTTTTCTATTATACACTTGACGGCTTTAGATATTATTTACAACACTGTATTTTATCAAAATTCGTTATTTAATAATGAGAGTGACAAATAGAAAATAGACTTTTTTGTACCTTTCGGTTTCTTATGTATGCAATAGCAACACAGATAAAGTATATCATCGAAAAATTTGGTTTCGGGGTATGTAGCTACATCGGTAGCAAAATGGGTCTTCGATCCTCACGGGTGAGATTGTATTTTATTTACGTGAGCTTCATGACACTTGGGTCGCCTCTTATATTTTACTTCTTTGTTGCTTTTTGGCTAAATATTAAAAAATACCTAAGGAGAGGGAAGAATCTACTTGTAGATTAGTCTTAATCTGAAAAAGCGTACTGCAAAATATTAGCACCCATTCTTAATGCTGTTAATCTTTTGACAGGAGAGTCATTATGAACCTCTTCATCTTCCCATCCATCTCCTATATCACTTTCATAAGTATAAAAACATACTAATCTATCTTCCCAAAAAATACCGAATCCTTGAGCCGGTTTATCATCATGCTCATGAATTTTAGGAACACCATTGTCAAAATCATATTTCTGGTGATAGATCTCATGATCAAATGGCAATTCAACAAATGATAATTCTGGAAAAACTTTTTTCATTGCGGGTCTTACGAAGATGTCCATCCCGTAATTATCGTCTATATGTAGAAATCCTCCACCGATAAGATAACTTCTAAGATTATCTGCATCAGCATCAGAAAAAACGACATTGCCATGACCTGTCATATGCACCCATGGATAGTTAAACAGTTCTGGACTTCCCACTTCCACAGTGGCATAATTAGGGTCAAGGTTTGTGTTTAGTTCGCTATTACTAAATAGAGAAAGATTTATCAATGATGTAGGATTAGAATACCAATCTCCACCTCCACTATATTTGAGCAATCCCAATTTTATAGCGCCATCTTGGGGTACAACCCAAGATCCTAAAAGGAATACTACCAAAATTCCAATAAAACCAATTCTGATCACTTTGTTCATAAATATATAATGCTTATTACTCAGTTATATTTCATCAATTTCCTCTATTTCTCAAGGCTACTATCTGACATGCTGTAATTCCTGCCGTTTCTGTTCGAAGTCTACTATTACTGATATTTACCATTTTCCAACCATTTCCAATTGCCAAATTCAGTTCATCTTCAGAAAAATCTCCCTCAGGTCCTATCAAAATATATGCTGGTTGACCCATTTCTAAAACATCCAGAAGGTGATCATTTTCTTCTGAATAATGACAAATATATTTTCGCCTATTAGCATTTTCCCTAAGGATTTCCTCAAAGGAATTTAGTTCTCTGACCTCTGGCAAAAAGGTTCTCATACATTGTTTCATAGCACTTATAACTATGGATTCTGCTCTGTCCTTTCTAAATTTTCCTTTAAGTGTTCTCTTACATTCTAAAGGTTGGACTGATCGTATGCCAATTTCAGTAGCTTTTTCAAGAAACCATTCCAATCGATTAGAATTTTTAAGTAGGGAAATCCCTACGGTAGGCAAATGGTCTTCAGGTGGATATAGATCAGTTTTTACAACTGTAAATGAAACATAATTTTTTTCTATAGCGTCAATCTCACAATGGTGTTTCCCTCCTTTTCCATCCAATACAATGATATTATCACCAACTTTCTTTCTAAGGACTTTATAACAATGTTTAGAATCTTCGGAACTTAATTCCCCAGATCCAGCATTGATGTTTTCAGAATAAAACACGATCATATCCAGTGACATTTAAAAAAGGCAATATGAATTGTACATGCAACTCAGAAACAACAAAAATAAACACCTAAAAACTGTAGTAAAAAAATCGGCTGCAAATTGTTCTGTATTTGTATACTTTTGGGCACCATTCTGATGTAAATATTACATCAAGTCTTTCAAATAATAAAAATAGGAAAACAACCATATGGATCTATTAATAACTATTGCACAGTTTATGCTAAGTCTGTGCATTCTTATCATACTCCATGAATGCGGTCATTTTTTTCCAGCTAAATGGTTTAAAACCAAAGTTGAAAAATTTTACCTCTTTTTTGATCCATACTTCTCTCTTTTTAGTATTAAAAAAGGTGAGACAGAATATGGTATAGGGTGGCTTCCTCTAGGCGGATATGTAAAAATAGCCGGAATGGTGGATGAAAGTTTTGATACGGATGCGCTGAAAGAAGAACCAAAAGAATGGGAATTCAGATCAAAACCTGCATGGCAGCGACTGATCATTATGCTTGGTGGTGTAACGGTCAACTTTATACTCGGCATCCTTCTTTTTGCAATGATTTTATGGCATTGGGGAGAAAGTTATATTCCTACTGAAGGAGCGAAATATGGAATGGTTGTAGAGGAATTAGGCGAACATTTGGGTCTGCAAGATGGAGATTTAGTACTAAGTGTAGGATCAAAAGATATGGACAGGTTTGAATCCTATTTGGTTAAACAAGAAATACTTTTCAATGAGGCTGAAACCCTTGTTGTAAAAAGAAATGGAAGAGAAATTACCTTGAATGTACCTGAGAACTATACTTCTCTAATCTCTGCCTATGAAAACAGAGAAAAATCTCTTTTCACATTAGCTTATCCTAATATCATATCCGAGATAACAAGTGGAAGTAACGCACAAAAAGCTGGATTGCTTGCCGGAGATCAAATCATTGGAGTAAATGGTATTGAGACTCCATTTTATGTGCAATTTGCCTCAGCAATGTCTTCGAAGGTATCAGAAGAGGTGAATATTAAGTATCTCAGATCATCTGATACTATCACTACATCTGTCATGGTAGATGAACATGGCAAACTAGGTTATTTTGGTAGCCTACCTACTGATTTTATAGAAATAGCATCTGAAAAATATGCCATAGGTCCAGCTCTCGGTATGGGTTGTGAAAAAAGTTACAACTTTATTGCAAGTCAAATCAAAGCATTTGGACAAATGTTCAGAGGTAAAATAAAAGCCCAAGATTCTCTCGGTAGTTTTATTTCAATAGGAGGGATGTTTGGTTCTGAATGGGACTGGCATCGGTTTTGGAATTTGACCGCTATGCTATCAATTTTACTTGCATTTATTAATCTACTTCCTATTCCAGCTCTAGATGGAGGGCATGTGATGTTTTTACTTTTTGAAGTGATCACAGGGGTTAAACCTAGTGACAAGGTTCTTCAATATGCTACTATGGGAGGCTTTTTTCTCATTATGATGTTAATGATTTATGCTGTAGGTCTGGATATAATGAGATTATTTTGATAAATTACTATGAATATTTCGGGCTCCCTGTTAGACTAAATCTAAATCAAGCTGATCTACGAAAATTATATTACGAAAACAGTCGTAAGTATCATCCTGATTTTTATACCTTGGAGGAAGAAAAGAGGCAAGAAGAAGTATTGCGATTTTCCACCCTTAATAATGAGGCATACAACGTCCTCAAAAACGACAATAAAAGATTAAAACATCTTTTAGAAATTAAAGGCGCAATAAAAGAAGGAGAGAAAGAAGAACTATCTCAATTATTTTTAATGGAAATGATGGATATCAATGAAACCATCATGGATTTGCAACTTGGCGATGCTGATCCGACAAAATTGACAGAATTAGAACAAAACATAAATCAGCTTACAGATACACTCAATACTGAAATCAAAAGAATCGGCAACTCCGAGCTTAATGAATCAGAAATTGCGAGCCTTAAGGAATGTTATTTTAGAATGAAATACATTAATAGACTAAAGGAAAACATCAGAAAACTGTAACGCATCATGACAATTAAAAATCTGCCTAGTGAAAAATGGGCAAAGATCACATTCAAAAGGCCTACAAAAAAGAAGGACTATTTTATTTCAAATTTGGGCAGGACTAAGTCCATAGACAAGGAAACTGAGGAGGAAAAAGAACTCAAAACCCATCCAGATCACCGTGGATTTTATAGAGCATCTATAAAAGTAGAAGGCAATCTCAATCAAGCTATCTATGTTCACAAGGAAGTCGCAAAGCATTTTGTTGATCCTTCAACAGATGAGCATACTTATGTAATTCATAAGGATCTCAACAGAAAGAACAACCTCCCTTCTAATGTAATTTGGGTGAATGAGGTTGAATGGAAAGAATATATCAAGGCTAGAGCTAAGAAGTTTGGTTTTAAAAAATCCAACAAAGGTGGTTACTACAAACTAACTGCTGCTCAAGTTGCAATAATTAAAAAGCAACTGATCCAAGGAAAGACAAGGAGAAAGATGATTGCTAAGCGATTTGGTGTCAGCACTACTCAGCTAAAGAGAATAGAAAGAGGAGAAAATTGGGGTCATGTAGAGCCTGCAAAATAGTTATTCAAAAATCTTTCTAGAAAATCTGATTTTTGTAAAAATGATAGTTAGATACTATTCTGAAAAAGAATTAGATTTGCGCTCTTAAATTTATTGTTAGGATAAATTTGACAAATAGATCTCAATTTTAATTGGGGCCTGATTTGGATTCAAAGACTACCACAATGTTATTAGCCGAAGTGGCGGAATTGGTAGACGCGCTGGATTCAAAATCCAGT
>DKPS01000141.1:0-4354 GCA_002471345.1 Saprospiraceae bacterium UBA7328 | reverse complement strand
AGACGCGCTGGATTCAAAATCCAGTATCCTCGGATGTGCGGGTTCGATTCCCGCCTTCGGTACTAAACTAAAAATCAAGGAGTTGTGGTGAAAACCATGACTCCTTTTTAGATTTAATGAAAATAATTGAGATAGCGAACCTATTTCAAGGTAGGATTGTCTAGACTATAAAATGACCACATCTTATGATAGATTCTTTTTAGAATTGAATCTTCAATTTTACTAGTAATGAAATTCAAAAAGGAGGTGATCTACTGTGGGAATGGTGCTAGAGTGGGGAGTTGGCTGGTGATAAGAGCATAAGCATGTCATAGCCGCTGAAGGAGCGGATGCTGCGGCAATGGCTCAGGGTGGCTGATCATCAATGGGCTGATGGGTGGGACAATATTAATCACTCAGCTCTATGGCCGCAGTGCAACGGAGTGTCATTGTGCTGAGACCATTTTAATCATTATGAGTTGCGGTTCAGGTCTTGAAAAATTTAATTGATTAGGAAAAAGCAACGTGCAGAATTGCTGCACGATGACCTATAGTTTTAATCAAAAATTATATGATTCAGAAAACACTTTGGGAGATTGTAAAGGAATTTTTGCTAATTATCCTTGCTATAAGTGCAGGAATTATTTGGGGTGTCAGATCCCATAAGAAAAATAGAGACAAATGGTGAAATGGAATATTCCTACTTAGGTAAGGATTGAAAATGTAGTAACAAACATGAGTAAAATGACAAGTCATATCAGTCAGAGGAAAAAAAATAATGTGAATTCTTGAAAAAATAATTTATCGTGCATTTAGTTTGCACGAAGGTAATTATATTGAGGTGCATTCAATAATTAATCCGCTAAATTCTTCTTTATGAGTATTACTAAAGTTGCTGCAATTCGCTACAGAATTATAGATAGGTGCCTCAAAGACAATAGTCAAAGATGGAATTGGAAAGATCTGGCAGAAGAATGTGCAAGTGAAATAGAAGAAATAACGGGTCATTCCCGAAAATCCTTTTCTGAAAGAACAATTAAGGATGATCTCAAACAAATGAGATCTAATCCAGGCCTGGGTTACTATGCACCAATCGAATATGATCGATCAGAACACACTTATAAGTATACTGAAAAGGGATATTCTATTACTGAATCCCCATTAAACGCAGAAGATATTGACCAACTGAGACAAGTTGTTGGTATAATAAAGCAATTTTCAGGATTCCGATATCTCAAATCAATTGATACAATTATTCATAAGCTTTCACTTATTGTCTATGAATCACGGAAGAAGCTTAAATCGGTATTACAACTGGAACAATCAACTGCGGTTCCGGGTACGGAAATGTTAGAACGATTATATGAATCAATAGATAATGAAAAGGCCATTCAGATTCTGTATCAGAAATTCGAACAAGCACCATATTCTACAGTCGTAAGTCCGTATTTGCTGAAAGAGTATCAGAACAGATGGTATCTTATGGCATATAATCACCAAAAAAAAGCTATACGTACTTACGGTCTTGAAAGAATACAAGATTTAAAAGAGACCTTTCAAACTTATATTACATCAACAAATTTTGATCCCAAGGAATACTTCAGAGACGTAATAGGAGTCACAAAATCATTTGAAGATCCTGTCAGAGAAATCCACTTTAAGATATACGGTATTCATATTCATTATGTGCGGAGCAGACCATTTCATCATTCTCAAAGAGAGATTGAAACAGCTGATGACTATGCGATATTTTCAGTAGAACTCAGGCCAAATCGAGAATTTGAATTTCTAGTATTGTCGTATGGAGATTTTCTAGAAATATTAAAGCCTAAGACCTTTAGGAAAAGGATAGCTGAGCGGATAGAGAAGACTTACAAATTGTATTCTAAATAAACTAAAAACCCCTAAAAGCATATTATGAAATTAAATCCAGCATTAATTGAAAAATTGCAAGTCAATCTCAATGATACCAAAAGACATGAAGGTATAAATGCCAAAGAATGGGCAAAATATTTTATAGATCACAACTCAATCAATCCTCTTCTGAACAGGAGCTATAATAGAGATGACCTGATTAAACTACGAGGAAATGATAAATATAGTGATCAAGATGTATGTATAGCTATATTATCATGGGGAGGAATGAATCGAGAGCATGCAAGGAAATTCTTCTCCTCAAAAGAAATGTGGGTACCTATTGTCAATTCACTCAGACACGGTCAAATCGAAAAAAGAGATGAAGCCTACAGATTATTCAAAAACCTAAAATCGAAAGGTGGTCTTCCCGGAATGGGCCCTGCTTTTTATACAAAATTAATAGCATTCGTTAATCCAGATTTAGATGGGTATATCATGGATCAATGGGTCGCAAAATCAGTCAATTTATTACTTGACAATGATTTGGTTAGACTAAATACTCAAGGCATTGTACTCAATAAGAACACCTCTGAAATCTATGAAACATATTGTACTTCTATTGAGGAGATTGCTAAAATGATTAACTTAAAGCCACTATACACAGAAGAAGCATTGTTTTCTTACGGTGGCCATCACAAAGGAGCATGGAGAAAATTCATAATCTCCATCTGGCAAAAGGAACTCAATACCTCACATAGACAGAATAGGAAACAAAGAAAAAAAATGATTTATATGAATATGCATCCAATAGAATTTAGTGAGGCAATTGCAGCCTTTAAGCATAGTAGTATTCAAGTGAACACCTTGGGCGGTGGTAGTAATTTCGGTGTTTTTTCAAAGGGTAGTAATTTAGAAATTACTACAACTGGAGACTCCGTAGGGGTGATTGATAAAGAACATTGGGATAAAGTAATGATTCGAATGAAAGAATTGCCCATGGATGAAAGGAGATTTGTAGGTCGATACGGTCATGGGGACAAAGATTATAGCTGGAATGAAGCACCAAATAGAATTTTTACTCCTTATGTACCTGCAATAGTCAAGTACCTAATTGAATCAAATAATTAGTCGAAGTGGTAATAAAAAGGATAGAAGTATTTGTCATTTACCTCTTTCTTCAGAGTTTGAGCTCTACAATATTTGCTCAAAATATATTCCAAGTAAGAAATGCTGGTCAAGCCGATGTGAAAGTATTTGAGGTAAATAATTCAGGATCTGCTGATCTTCTTGTTTATAAAGTAAATAATCCTGGTGAAGCTAAAAGGAATAATGGGCATTGGTTCTTTGTTAAAAATTCTGGATTAGCTACTAAAAAAATCTTCTTTGTTAAAAACCAAGGTTTAGCAGACTTAAAAATTTATTATGTCAAAAATTCTGGATTAGCTCGATGGGTTAACAGAAGAAAAATGCATTTGATGCGATAGTCACGGGTATCTCTTAGTCAAAAGCATTTGAAACTGATACATCAATGAAATTATTAGTAGGGTTAGGGGACACTTGTAAAGAGAATTCCTTGATAGACTTTGACCTAGACGCTTTAAATGGTGATAAACATGATTTACATGGGCCACATAATCTCCATGAGTTATATGGGCCTATACTAATTGCCTCAGCCTAAAATCCAGCTAATACTTCAAATGCTTCATTGATCATATAATGAACGTAGCTAGTGGCTGATCATGGTGGCTCAATTGCTATTGCAGATTGAATTGATTAGCCTGTTGAGTCGTTGCGGGAAGCGGCTGATAGATGATAGACTACGACTGGTAGCTATAGATGCCGCTGTGCGTGAATAGGAGGGACGAAAACAATATAATCTCATCTCTATTAGCTTGAGGCGATGGTATTGTTAGATGTAAAGTCATAATATTTAAAATTGATCAGAAGCTGTGATTCTGTATATCTTCCTTAAAAATTAGTAAACAATGAGAATTGATTTTGCCAGTTCTTTTGATTTTGATGACTACCCACACAATGTCTCTACTACGAATAGATTGTCTATCGGACATATGCGATTAGGACAAAAAGGGTTACTTAACTTTTTTGAGAATTATTTGGGATTATATTCAAAGGAGGTTCATAAAACTGTCCGTATTAGAGCTTATGAACAAGCCATTGCACTAACGTTGGGAGAAAACCCAAATCTTTATATCTCAAAATCATATGCAATAGATTCTTGGGGAGTTGCCAATCAGTTATTAAAATGGAGAGATGAACTTGTCCTAGCAAATTATGAATTTGACGTTGACAATGCTTTAGATGTATCTAAGCGGTTGTATACGCTCTGTTTGGTCGAGCAAAATGCAAATGATGTGCCTGCCGGAAGAAGTGATAAATGGTTAAAGGTTTTAGAGACCATATTAGAAAGGAAAGTTCCGCCAATAAATGAGCTTCATGTATATGAACAAGAATCACATATACATCCATTCTTTAAACATCTATTTGAAACGTTAGAGAG
>DKPS01000049.1 GCA_002471345.1 Saprospiraceae bacterium UBA7328 | reverse complement strand
GATATATTCTTCTTTGAAAGTGAGGTATTATATCACTAATAATATTGTAAATAACATAAAAAACCCAAATTCTAGTTAATTCTAGGGTCGGATTTAGATTTTTCAAGATAATTCATGGTAGAAACCTATACACCTGATTGTGATTATGACATGAGAGCTCATGAATTTGAGTTGGTAAACGTTGATAATGAATTTTATAGTCTTGAATCATGCCTAGGGACAAAAGCGACGTTAGTAATGTTTATTTGTAATCATTGCCCATATGTCCAATCAATATTGGACCAGCTTGCAGTTGAGGCAAGCGTAATGCAGAAGAAAGGTATTGGATGTGTAGCGATTAATTCGAATGATTATAATGCATATCCAGATGATTCATTTGAAAACATGCAGAAGATATCTAAAAAATATGGTTTTAGCTTTCCATACCTCATTGATGATAAACAAGATATCGCTAGAAAATATAAATCTGTTTGTACTCCAGATTTCTTTGGATTTAATAGTAATCTAGAGTTACAGTATCGAGGTAGGTTTGATGATAGAAAAACATCTAAACAGATGTCTGCTAATTCAAGCGAATTATTTAAAGCTATGATAGAGATTGCAAGGACTGAGCATGGACCTGCAAAACAGATACCAAGCGTTGGGTGCTCAATTAAATGGAGACAAGGTGAATAATCGTACGCTAGCAAATGCTATTAGATTCCTGAGTATTGATGCAGTAAACAAAGCTAATTCTGGTCATCCTGGAGCTCCAATGGGTATGGCTGATATAGCTACTATTTTATGGAGAGAATTTTTAAAACATAATCCCAAAAATCCGAATTGGTTTGACAGAGATAGGTTCGTTCTATCAAATGGCCACGGTTCAATGCTTTTATACTCACTTCTTCACTTAACTGGTTACAAACTAACGATTAAAGACATTAAGGAGTTCAGACAATTAAATTCATTAACGCCGGGACATCCCGAGTGTGATATCACGGATGGTGTAGAGACGACAACTGGCCCCCTTGGACAAGGTCTTGCCAACGGAGTGGGTTTAGCATTAGCTGAAAAAAATTTAGCTGCAGAATATAACAAACCTAACAATATTATTATAGATCATAATACATATGTCTTCGCTGGCGATGGCTGTCTGATGGAAGGAGTTTCTCATGAGGCATGTTCTTTAGCAGGAACATTGAAGCTTAATAAGTTAATAGTTTTTTATGATATGAATAGTATTTCTATAGATGGGAATATCAATGGTTGGTTTACAGAAGATATCCCATCTAGATTTAAGAGCTATGGCTGGAATGTTATAAAAAACGTCAATGGACACGATTTCGTAAGTATCAGACAAGCAATAAAAAATGCAAAAAATCAAAATACCAAGCCCACTATTATATGTTGTAAAACTGTCATAGGCTATGGTTCGCCAAAATACCAAGGAACTAGTGCAGTGCATGGAGCACCAATAGGTGTAGAAGAGGGAGAAGTAGTAAGAAAAAGATTGGGATGGAAATACAAGCCTTTTGATATACCAAAAGAAATTTACTCAAGTTGGGATGCAAGCACTAAAGGTAAAAAAAATGAAGATCAATGGAATAAGAAGATACAAAAGTATAAAAAACTATACAAGAAAGAATATAGCCAGCTAAGCAGAAGGATAAAAGATAAACTACCTGCAACCGCAATAAATAATTTAGAAAAATTCATCACAAAAAACCATAAAGCAATGGCAACTAGAAAGTCTTCACAAGTTGTGATGTCTGTATTTGGTAAACAAATGCCGGAACTTATTGGTGGTTCGGCGGATCTTAAGGGTTCAAACTTGTCATATTATGATGATATGGAAGTCTTCTCGCCAAATAATCCGTCAGGTAAGTATGTTTACTATGGAGTAAGAGAATTTGGTATGTCTGCTATTTCAAATGGCATACTTCTTCACGGCGCGATGAGACCTTTTGCTAGTACATTCTTGATTTTTTCTGAGTATGCAAAAAATGCAATAAGAATGTCTGCTCTTATGAAATTGCCTATGATTTATGTTTTTACTCATGATTCTATTGGTCTAGGTGAAGATGGACCAACGCATCAAGCTGTTGAACAGGTTTCATCACTCAGACTCATTCCAGATCTTGATGTTTGGAGGCCAGCAGATACACAAGAAACTGCTGTAGCCTGGAAGCATGCTTTATTATCTAAACATAGACCATCAGCTCTCGCGCTAACAAGGCAAACTCTTGAGGAGTTACCTAAATCAAAAGCACAAAATACAAATATTAATAAAGGTGGCTATATAGTTTATGGAACAAGTAATTTCCCAGATGGAATTATAATTGCAACTGGGTCTGAGGTATCTATAGCCCTTCAAGCTGCATTAGAATTGAAAGGCAAAGGTTTAGATATTCGTGTTATTTCAATGCCATGCCAAGAGTTGTATGAAAGACAAAGTTCAGCATATAAAAATAAATGTATTCCTAAAAACTTTAATAATATACTTGCTGTCGAATCTGGCAAAGGTCAGAGTTGGTATAAATATATAGGAAAAGAAGGATCAATAATAACCATGGAATCTTTTGGATTATCTGGAACTGGCAGTGATGTTATGAGGCACTTTGGCTTCACTGTTAATAATAT
>DKPS01000236.1 GCA_002471345.1 Saprospiraceae bacterium UBA7328 | reverse complement strand
ATTACCAATAAATGTTCTTCCAGATATTCTATCTTGAATCTGTGCTGTTGATTTTTCTTTAAATGAGGGTCTAGCCACTGTTGAACTAAACGATGCTCTAAAGTTTGTCATGTCATTAAATGAATAGACCACATTAGCTGATGGTAGAATATCTGTAACATCGAGTACCGTTCTATTATCAAACCTATCAGACCCATCAGATCTTACTCCTGTATATTTATTTTCTGTTTTCTCATATCGGGCTCCATATATCACTCTGAATCTATCAGAAAGTTGTGCTTCATGCATGGCATATCCAGCAAGGATTAATTGGTTTGCTTCAAATTGATTAGACTCCTGAAAATTTCCTGATACAAATGATCCAAAAGAATCATCTGGGTCATATACATTTTCATCAAAAAAGAATTCATCTGGATTACCAGTAAAATCATATCTGAATGATCCGAAAAACCCTATTTCATAGTTGTAAATATTGAATGTTCTTTCTTTATATGTTCCATTTAGGCCATATTTTACTTTACTGTCTCTTCCACCAATAGTAAATTTATTAGTAAGGTCTATTCTGGATCCGATACTCTTTTCTTCTAGATTTCGGAACACTCTAAATGTTTGTGCTCCATCAGATGGGCTATACTGATAGTTACCCGTATCTTCATCTATTAAGTACGAGGTGAATCTAATATCTGGTTCGTTTACTCTTGAAAGTGTAGGAGCAACTTTGAATTCTACATTGAATTTATCTTCAAAAAAGCTATGCTTAGTTTTTAACAAAATATTCGTAATGGATCTTTCGGCATATTCCAGATTTGTCTTGTCAATTTCAGTTTGATTAAAAATGAATTCCTCTTGCACTGATTTTGCAGTTTGGCTCTCCCCATTCTGAATTCTGATAATATCGAGTGAAACTTTGTGGTTTTTAGCTTTTAAGGCTACTCCCATTAGTCCGCTCAACAAGACATTATTATTACCTAATTCACCATTTGTGGTTTTACTTGTCAATAACTCACTTTCCGTTCTAGTAGGCTTGATATAGTCACCAAAGAATACTTCATCATAATAAGTGATATCATTTTTATAATTAAGAGCTAGGTTAAACCCTACCTTGAGTCCTCCTTTCATAGAGTACTGATTACCATATGCCAAAGAGTAGCTCTGATCCAAAAAACTATTTCTTCGTTGACTAGCCATCGAACTGTTGAATTGTCTAGTCAAATCACTTAACAATGGACTTTGCTTTACTCTTAAAGGAAAGATTTGATTTGGTGAGTATGGCAATTGTCTCTGGCCATTGTCAAATCCGAATTTGTCTGTACTGCTTCCTTTATGTGAAAGAAAGTTTCTATTTAAATTCATTTGAGGGTTATATCCAAACCCTACTGAAACATCCAAAGTCTCTTCATCAGGAAAACTCTTGGTAATTATATCTACCAATCCTCCAGTAAAATCTCCTGGTTGGTCAGGAGTAAAAGTTTTTAGCACTATGATATTATCAATAAGATTGCTTGGGAAAAGGTCCATCTGTACGGTATTTCTATCAGGATCCAATCCTGGGATTTCCATTCCATTTAATGTATTCTTAGTGTACCTATCCCCTAAACCCCTGACATACACATATTTACCTCCTTCTACTGATACTCCTGTTACTCTTTTTATCGCAGATGCGGCATCACTATCTCCAATTTTTCTAAATGTTTGTGATGAGATACCATCCAGTAGGTTTGGACTTTTTCTTTGAATTGTAAGAATAGCAGCTTCTGTATTTTTAATAGTAGCAGCTTTGATAACTACTTCTTCTAGTACTTCGCTTTCCTCTTCTAATACTATATCTAATACATTGACTTTTCCTTCTTCTACTATGATATCACTCACATGAGAAGTACCGTAGCCCAAAAATGAAAATTCAACATTATAAGTGCCAGCCTCTAGAGAAAGTTCATATACACCGTCTAGGTCGGATGTAGTACCTGTTTGAGTTTCAGCTACTAGAACATTGGCAAAAGGTATGGTTTCTCCTGTAGTGCCATCTGTAATGGTGCCTCTTACGGTTCCTTGTCCGCTTAAGATGATGGCAGAGAATACTACAAAAAGTATGGTTTGAAAAGATTTTATCACAACAACTTAAATTTTATTTTTTAAAAAAGCACCTCGAAGAATGTAATTAAGTTCCCCGAGGTGTTTGTGTCTTTATATTCCGTTATTGGCTTTTGTATATGTCCAATCAAATACACTCAAATCGGCTCCAACTGTTGCTGCTCCTGCAGCCACAGTAGCGTTATTATCAGTTAAATAAAAATCAAAATCACCTTGTGGAGTGGTTGCTTTATCTGCCGCTACATCAGCAAGTGTAGTTCCACTAGTTAGAGTAAATTCACATCCTGAGATTACAATTTTGCCATCTCCAAAATTTGTAGAAACTTCATCATTGTCCAATTCAATATCTGCAGAGCTATTATAATTGAAGAAGTAAGTGTTCATTATTGTGCCTTGAGCATTACTTCTCCAATCTTGCATTTCTCCTTTTGCAGCATCAAGGGAGCCTATAGCTGTACCATTCATCATGGTAAACCTTCCATCAGGATTAGCGTCAGACTCTGGACCATCTATTTCAAATGAATGATCTGAACCTGCACCCGCTACTGTTACATAATTATCTACTGTACCTGAGAAAGATTGATCGATATCAAAAGCATCGTCACCTTGAGCCCAAACTATAGCGTTTTTCACATTTACTGAACCTCCAAAGAATTCAATTCCGTCATCCACATTAGCAATGACTTCAACATTTTCTATTATAGTTCCTGCACCTACACCCCCTAATGTAATTCCATTGATCTCATTGCCTTCACCTATAAGAGTCCCTCCATGTCTCACAGAGCCATATCTTATCACTCCTGAATTATCCATTTCGTCACTCCCTCCATAGAGGCCCTCAGCAATATCAGCAGGTACACCTTCGATTCTTCCTTCAGCACCTGCTTTAGTGGACACAGGAGAATTACCGAGAATAATTAGTCCTCCCCATAATCCATTATCATCAATTGTAAGGTTGGGAGAATTGATGTCTCCTGGTTGTATATTGTCAGCAATTGATGTCATTATAATTGGCTCATCAGATGTTCCCATAGCCATTATCGTCGCGCCTCTTGCTATTAGTAATGCCGATGCATTCGCCTCTTGACCTTCAGAACCTTTTATAAATACTCCGGATTGAATAGTCAATGTTGCCCCAGCACCTATTATTACTCTGCCATTGAGAATATAAGTGTTTCCAGTTGTCATAGTTATATCTTCAGTATAAATGCCAGCATTGATTGTTTCTGTAACACTTGCCGTTTTTACGCACTCACAAGAGATAGCATCTAGAACTTCATCATCTGCACATGATTTTCCACCACAAACATCCATGGCAATCTGAACACATGTACATGATCCTCCCATTACTGCTAATGCCTGACCATCTGCACATGTCATGGTAGGGCATGGATGAGGAACAATATCATTAGCATCAAGGGCACACGAGCAATCTAATAGTTGAATGCTACTTGCTGGGCACACATTATCACATGAATTATCTGAATCACAAGAAGATACTATCAATGTGAATGAGGCAAGGAGTAAAAAGGATTTTAGAATGTTAGTCATTTCTGATTGTTTCTTTAAATTCTGTTATCAAATAGTTATCCCAACACATGGGCAAAAGTAGCTGGGTAGATTAGCCGCATTATTAAGGGATTATTATTCTTATGTTAAGCAAATAGACCATATGTTTAAGATTACTTAACATTGTTAATAGTGTGTTTACATACTATTTATTCATACTTGAGATAGGCATTCGTCTTGGTACTTAATATTCCTATAACACACATTTCAAAACAGAAAGGAATTAAGTAACGTTACTATTAAGTATGAAAAGCCTATTACTCATATGTTATCTATTTCTCAATTCAGAGGTTCATGATATTCACCTTTCAGTCACAGAAATGAAAAGAACAGGGAATGATATAGAAGTGATTAGTAAGATTTTTTTGGATGATTTACAGACTTCTATGGGCCTCACACCTGGTGAGGAATTGCCTGAAGATTATAAAGGGGCAGATGACTTGATTCAGAGGTTCATTGATAAAAGTCTTATTATATATGTCAATGAGAAACCGTTAAACTTAAAACTTGCAAAAACGGAAGCTGCCCTTCCGGCAGTTTGGGTAACATTTACTGCTAATAAGATCGAATGGAGAGATACGAATGTCTTTTCGGTCGATAATAAAATAATGACTGATCTTTTTGAAGATCAGAAAAACATATTCAAAATCCATATTGATGGAGAAGATGATGAGCATATATTCTCGTCTGATCAAACTCTTGAAACCTTCAATTTTTAATCATGAAAAAAGTTTTATTCTTCTTTTTAATTGGTGTTTCTCTGCTAATACAGTCCTGTGGAAAGGATGATGTTGCTAGAGATCTTACTATAAATATCAAATTGGAAAATAAAGGAGTGCCTATGGTAGGTTTTGAACCATTCGATTATCCAGGAGGGTATAGTATGTTTCTGACCAAGTTTAGTCTATTTATTTCTGAGATGGAGTTAATAGGAGAAGACAACAGCAGTCTTCCTATAGGAGATATACTTTTCATGGATTTATTGGAAAGTGTGCAAACCTTGGAAAGGGCAGAACAAGGACTAAGCCTTTTGGTTTCAAATGTTCCTTCAGAAGAATTTACTCAATTAAGATTTAATGTTGGAGTTCCATCAGAATTGAATGCACAACAACCTTCGGATTTTACAGGTAATAATGCTTTATCAAATACTGGTGAATATTGGGTTGGATGGTCCAGCTATATTTTTCATAAAACGGAGGGAAAAATAGATACAGACGGCGATGGGGAATTTGAAACTAATGTTGCTCTGCATATTGGATCAGATGAGGCTCTCAGAGTTGCAGAATATGATATTAATCTTAATCTAGATGATAGACAAGAACTCAGAATCGTAGTGGATATAGATAACATATTCAATATTAACGGCGCTTATTATGATTTTATAGAGACACCACAAATTCACCATCTTGGCTTATTACCAAAAGCACTGCCAATAATGGATGCCTTTTCAACTAATATTTCAGTAGAGTGATCCTGTAAAAGCATTCTATTTACCTATCTATAATCGGAGCAGTAGAAAATATTTAATTGCCTAAGGCCCATGTTTGTTGACCTCATCCGCTCAAACAAACATATTATAAAATAATGCAATGTGTTTGGCATAACTTTTGGCTTTAACATTATAATTCTGTTAAAACCAACCACATAGAATATTGGGGCTTAGTTGCTCTGATATTTAAATGTGAAATATGCTATGAGAGGTCTTAGATGAGAAGTTATTGTTGTTTTCATTTGAGACCTCTTAAAGGCATATAAAAGAAAAAAATCGGGCGCCTCTTTCGGCGCCCTAGATTTTTGGTCATTATCACATCTCAGGTTGAGAAAAAAAATGACCAAAAGGATCTAATGATGAAAACGTTCGAAAAGATAGACTTTTTTTGGTGAACGTATTCTTCACACATAGTTTTTTTTCTATATGTTTAAAAAATAATTTCTACTTGACATCATATTTTCAAAGCTAGTACTTGTTTGATAAGTATGGTAAGAGTATTTTTGCACTCGCTTTGAAAAAAGCTATGATATACTAAAGAGTATATATTAATGGAGAGGTGGCTGAGTGGCTGAAAGCGGCACCCTGCTAAGGTGTTATACTCGTGAGGGTATCGGGGGTTCGAATCCCCCTCTCTCCGCCAGAGAATTATTGGCTTTGAAAAGAAGGGCTATAGAAAAATCAAAAATTAGCTTTGTTGATTTTACAACTCCTTCTCATTAGCGAAAGCTAATAAAGATATAATTTTGACCATGTGGGAAAGGTGGGTCATGAAGATAATCCGTCGCTCTCTTTACATAATCCAAACAGGAAATAAAGTCAGGGGTGTAGCGCAGTCCGGTTAGCGCACTTGGTTTGGGACCAAGGGGTCGTAGGTTCGAATCCTATCACCCCTACTGATTTAGAAGGAGTTATGACGTAAGTTGTAACTCCTTTTTTGTTATCCCTATATCCTTTTTTGAAGTAATCTTGATTTGAGATGTGATATAGCGTTCACGCCAATATTTCCTTTACTACTTTCCCATGTACATCAGTGAGACGATAATATCTTCCCTGATGTTTGTAGGTAAGCCTTTCATGATCTATGCCTAGAAGGTGCAAAATTGTTGCTTGAAGATCATGGACATGCACGGGGTCTTGAATGATGTTATAACCAAACTCATCTGTATGGCCATACGCCAGGCCTTTTTTCACCCCGCCACCAGCTAACCAAACTGTAAAACATCTGGGGTGATGATCCCTGCCATAATTATTATTAGTCAACGTTCCTTGTGAAAATGAAGTCCTTCCAAATTCTCCACCCCAGATTATTAATGTGTCTTCCAATAATCCTCTCATTTTTAAATCCTTAATCAATCCTGCCACGGGTTGATCAGTCTGTTGGCATGAGGCTCTTAGTCTAGATGGTAGATCAAAATGATGGTCCCACCCCATATGATAGAGTTGAATGAAATTCACATCTTGTTCTGCAAGCTTTCTGGCCAATAGACAATTAGCTGCAAATGAACCAGGGACATTCACATCAGGCCCGTACATCTCTTTTATTTTGTCTTTCTCTTTCGAAACATCGGTAACATCTGGAACAGACATCTGCATACGATAGGCCATTTCATACTGTTTTATTTGAGTAGCTATTTCTTTATCAAGGCTGGTCTGATACTCAATTTCATTCATGTTTTGTATAAAATCTAAAGCTTTCCTTCTTTTTATTTTATCGACTCCATTGGGATTATTTAAATAATGTATGACATCTTTTCCAGATCGAAATTGGACCCCTTGATGATGTGATGGCAAGAACCCATTGCCCCAAAGTGTTGATTTTAAGGTAGTCTGGATTCTTATACCTCGAGATAATAGTACTACATAGTCTGGCAGATTCTTATTACTGCTTCCTAATCCATAGCTTACCCATGAGCCCATAGAAGGTCTTCCAGTTTGTTCTGATCCTGATTGTATGAAAGTGACTCCTGGATCATGATTGATAGCATTAGTATTCATGGATTTTATAAAACACAAATCATCTACTATTTCTGCCGTATGCGGCATTAAATCACTTACCCACGAACCACTTTCTCCATACTGGTTAAATTTAAAATGAGATCCAGCAATCGGAAATTTACCTTGGGCTGAGACCATTCCTGAAACCCGCTGTTTTCCCCTTATAGACTCCGGAATTTCTTTTCCATTCAATTGATTTAGTAATGGCTTGTAATCAAAGAGATCCATTTGTGATGGTCCACCTGCTTGAAATAGAAATATTACCCTCTTTGCTTTTGGAGCGAAATGAGGAATTTTACCAGAAGAATGGGATCTGAATGTGTTAGAAATTGGATTTGTCAAGGTGCCTAAAGCTGTTGCTCCAAGACCTGTTAAGGAATTACTGAGGAATTCTCTTCTACTTTTTAGATTATTGAATTTAATTTCCATCACTATATTTTCATATAGAAATTAACTGTATTCATAATAGAATGGCCTAGAGAGGTTAAGGCGGCCAGCTCTATAGGATCATCTGTAGTCCCTCTATATTCTCCAATTTTGAGGTATTCATTAGTACTACTTTTATTTTTCATGAAACTTTCCTTTTCTGAATGGTAGAAGTTTTCCAATGTGCTCTGTTCTCTTTTAGAAGGTTTTCTTCCTGTGAGGCTTTGAAAGATATATTCTATCCTTTTTGATGTTGTGCTTTGGACTATTTCAATTAGATTTTTTTCTGCTAGCCTTCTCGCAGCTTCATGAAAAACAGGATAATTTAAAAGCATTAATGATTGAGTCGGTGTACTAGTTATATTTCTCTTTACAGTACATGTTGCCCTATCGGAGATATCAAAAGTAGTAAGAAAAGGATGAGGAGTATTTCTCTTCCAATATGTATATAAAGTTCTTCTGTATAGATCTTCACCTTCACTTTGCTCATAATTTGCCCATGCCTGGAAAGCCTGCTCTGCCCATAACCCTTCAGGTTGATAGGGCTTTACTGAAGGGCCTCCTATTTTTGCAGTTAATAGACCTGAAGATGCCAAGGCTTGATCTCTAATCATTTCAACAGGTAATCTATATCTGGGACCTCGACTTAATAAAATATTCTCAGGATCGAAATCCTCCAGATCACTTCTTGAATTAGATGATTGCTGATAGGTGTGGGAGAGCATAATTT
Source organism: Saprospiraceae bacterium UBA7328 (assembly GCA_002471345.1). Classification (GTDB taxonomy): domain Bacteria; phylum Bacteroidota; class Bacteroidia; order Chitinophagales; family Saprospiraceae; genus UBA7328. The sequence continues at coordinate 8,604 of DKPS01000236.1, read as the reverse complement.
TCTTAATAAGCCCCTTAATATTCCAATCATTTTCTACTAAATCCACAGCTAACCAATCTAATAATTCTGGATGTGAAGGCAAGGCTCCCTGATTTCCAAAATCATCAGGTGTGGTCACTAGCCCTTTACCAAAAAGCATCTGCCAAATGCGATTTACCACTACTCTTGATGTGAGAGGATGATCAGGATGTACAATCCATTTTGCTAATCCAAGTCGATTTTCAGGTAATTCTTCAGTGAATTCCAATATTTCAGAAGGAGCATCATGAAATACCTCTTCTAATCTCTGATTATAAATTCCTCTATTCAGAACATAAGTGGAATTGACGGATTTGTGATCTTGCATGACCATTACTTCTTCAGTATCTGTAATAAGGTCATTTTCTATTTCTCTAACCTTATAAAGCTGATTATCCTCGGAATTGTCATGGTTCAAATTGTACCACTTTTGGATTTGTTCAGTTGTAAACAGATGATCATCGTCAGCTAACTTATTCACTGATAATTTTCCTGATAAAAGGCCAACTTCTATTTCAGATAATTCTCGATCATAAATTTTGAATTCGTCAATCTTACTTCTTAAAAGTGTAGGGTCGTTCATCCTGCTGCCTACTTTTAGTCCAAAATATGGCATGACTACCATATCATTATTGTAGTCATGTCGTATCGATTTGAATAAATCATCAAAGACAGGAGTAGACGAAATTGGTGTGCCATCAAAATAAAAGTGAATTCCGTTAGCACGACTACTTCCATCATATGTGAAGGTGATTTGAATCCATTTTTTAGTCGGGAGGTCTGATTTAGAATCTACTCTTATAGCATTTTGTGGATAGTTATGTGACATCCTAAATGACAATTTTCCATCTACGATTCTCATTTCATAACCCCTATAAGCATGCCATTTATGATCACAATTATCGAGAATAGAAGCATCGTCATATTTTTCATTTAGATAAACCCAAATTGACATGGAAAATGCATCTGTTCGATCAAAATTACCTACTTCCTTACCAAATAGAACAGCATTATTTTCTTCTAATAAAATCGCGTTTCCATTGATTCCTTCTGCTGTGTGAGTAGGTTTCCAGGATATGGCGTGAGCTGGGTTTTTAGAGTGGATATGATTGTCAAATTTTGAATCTACTAAGGATTCAAATGAATAAAAACCTTTTAAATTTTGATCTATGAATGTTCTCCAATTTTGATCTTCAAGTGCATTTTTTTTCCATTGATTTAATTCGCCAATGTCCACTTTTATGTCATTGACCTGATATTCTAAGTCTTGAATAATTTGTCTGATAGAATCTATATTTTGAGCTTTGATATCATCTATAAGGGTCATTGTAGGGCCCGATTCATAGCCGATAGGAGCCCTTCCCAATTCAAAAGAATTATTAAAAAAGGCAGCCATTTGATAAAATTCCTTTTGGCTTATAGGGTCATATTTATGATCATGACATCTTGCACATTCCATAGTGATGCCCATGAAGGCTTTAGCAGTCGTACTCACTCTATCTGCTACATATTCCACTCTATATTCTTCAGCTATTATTCCTCCTTCCTGGTTTTGTCTGTGTAATCGGTTGAAAGCAGTTGCAATTGTTTGATTTTTAGTTGCATCCTGGAGAAGATCACCTGCCAACTGCCAAATGACAAAATCGTCATAAGGTAAATTATCATTGAAAGCATCAATTACCCAGTTCCTCCAGTGCCATACCTCTCTATGTGTGTCATCTAGATAGCCATGAGTATCTGCATATCTTGCTATGTCCATCCAGTCTGATGCCATCCTTTCACCATAGGCTTTTGACTCAAGTAGCCTATCTAGTGTTTTTTCAAATACCGAGTTTGAACCATTATTTTCAAATTCTTTTATTTCATCAAGAGTAGGAGGTAGCCCGGTTATATCTAATGTGGCTCTGCGAAGTAAGACCTCTTTATCTGCGGATAATGAAGGATTGAGACCTTTTTGTTCTAAATCACTCAGTATGAAGTGATCAATCTCATTAAAAGCCCAATCCTTATTGACAATGTTTGGGAGTTCTGCTTTTGCTGGTTTAGAAAAAGACCAATGTTCCTTCCATTTTGCACCTTGATCTATCCATTTAGCTATGAGAGCAATCTCCTGATCATTTAATGTCAATTTGGAATCAGCAGGAGGCATTACCTCCTCAGGATCATCTGAAATAATTCTCTGAAATGCTTCACTCTTTTTAATATTAAATGGTACAATTGGTTTTCCTCCAGCGCCAATTCTATTAAAAAGACCTTCGTTTGTATGTAGGCTAAGATCTGATTTTCGCTCTTGCACATCAGGGCCATGGCATTTGTAGCATCGATCTGAAAGTATGGGTTTGATGTGAAAATTATAATCGACAATATCCGGAAGGTTGAAGTCTTCTTTTATTTTATATCCTTGATCGTCACAATTCGTCAAACCGATCGAAATTATGGATGCTGCAAAGAAAATAAAGAATGGATTTTTCACACTTAAAAATATTGAACAATGATCACTAATTTATAAGAATTATCACTGATTCTCGTCCTTTTTTGATATGAAATATCTTGTTAATTGCAGGGATATTACTAAAGAGTCTGTTGAAGTAACAAGTTTTAATTATTAAAGAAATCAATTGGTGTTTTTCAAGGCCACTTTAAGGTAAGAATGGAATAGTCACTCTTACTTTTTCATAATGTGGTCTCATTTACAACCCATATCCTCTTTCGACTGAGCATCGTTATTAGGGAAACATTTGCCTGACTTTACACTTTGTGGTACATACCTTTCTATATCATAATCATAGAGTGCATATGTCAAGAAATCTATAAGGTCACTTCTTTCCTCTTCTGTGAGTTCAAGACGCGTGAGAGGCATTGATTCATCTGACACTTTTGAATTTTCTGAATGGGCAGCAATTTTATAATCGACTACTTCCTCAATTGAATTCTTACTACTGCCATGGAAGAATGTAGAATAATCTTTTAAGTTATAAAGCTGCGGGACTTTGAACTTGTACATGTCATTCTCTTCTTTTGTGAAAGATGCCCTCCCTAGTATTCTTGGGTCATCAGCTGAAGTATTTACTCCCCCCATTTCATATAAATCTCTTGTGCCTAATGCATAGAATTTCATAGCTCCTAGTGAAGGAGAGTTGTGGCATTTATAACATTCTGCTTTCTTAAAAAATACTAATCCTCCTTCTTTTTGATTTCTGGTCATTGCTTTATTATCGCCTTTTAGAAAATCTTGGAAAGGATTTTGGTTGGTAAGTATTGTTCTAAGATAGGCGCTGATTGCAAAACTAGCTGTAGTTGCATTGTATCGTTCTGATTCAGGAATGTCATAAAAGGCTTTGTCAAAAAGTTCGGCATAGCCATATTCATATAGGACTTTATCATTGATCTCCATTCTGTGAACATGCAGTCCTTCGATGTTTTGAGCCTCTAAGCCTACAAAACCAGTATTGTTTACTTCTGCTCCATCAGTCCAATGTTGTTCTGTGCCAATATTTTGATCATTAGCTCCAAAAGTTCCACTCCAAGATGTGTTAGTCATAAAAGTGACATTCATTACAGTAAGAGGTCTATTTCCTTGAGCGTCTATATCAGACTCAAGGTATGACGGAGCTATAGTACGGAAGTTTCCATTGTCTCCAAAGCCTCTTCCTCCATCGGCAATACCTTGAATTCTACCAGGTAAGAATCCTTTTTCAGGTATATGGCAGCTAGAACATGAATAGGTTTCGTATGAATCTTTATTTTTAGGCTTTTGGGCTAATCCAGTTTCGAAAAATAACTGTTGGCCTAAGATTACTTTTTCTTCTGTAATTGGGTTATTGGGATCTTGATTTGGCAATTCATTAAAATCTCTGCTATCAGGCATTATATAATGGTCTACACTCCCGGTCTTGGAAGACTCCACTAAGGCCTTTCTCAAATTAGAATCAAGAGATCCTTTGATATCGTCAACACATGAAGATAGAACTATCAGTGCTAACGCAACAAGGGTAAATTGCGTTTTCATCATACCAAGTGTGCTTAAAGTAGAAAAAATTATTAGTACGAAATAGCCAAATATTTGACCAAAATGAGCTTTTTCTATCTGTTTTGTCAAATAGTTGATAAAAATGCCTTGGGGAACAAGGGAAAAAATGTGTGCTAGTTTACTTAAAAAGTTTATTTGGTATAAAAGATTACACTCTGGATCAAATCCATGCCGGCTTGGCATCTAGAATTCTTTTGTATACAGGACATAATGTATCATGAGCACCTTTGAGATACCCACAACTCATCAAGAATTCATTCGTAATTTCTCCACCAGTAAATTTGAATGTCTTTTTAAATAGTTTGACCCATTCTTCTTTAGTATTTGGGTGGTTATGGTCTAACCACGCCTTAAAAGAACCAAATCCATTTTGCAATTTCAGAATGGTTTGAGCATTATATATAGCCGCATTAACTTTTAGCTTATTTCTTACTATTCCTTCATCATTCAAAAGTCGTGTTCGATCACTTTCAGTAAATGAGGCAACTTCTTCAATACTAAAATCGGCATAAGCCTTTCTAATGTTTTCTTTCTTTTTCAGGATTAATAACCACGAAAGTCCTGCCTGATTTATTTCTAATAACAACCTGCCAAAAAGCTTGTCATCGGAATTTATTGGGAATCCATATTCGTGATCATGATAATGTACATTCGGATTATCTGAGTCCATTTTAGACACTGCTATGCAATATGAATTGGTCATGAAAACATGGTTTGTTTGCCAAAGATGATTTTAATCTGAAATTGATGCGCTTAATCTGCGCAGAGCAAAAAATGCAAGAACAGTAGAGAAGGCTAATAATATTCCCCCAGCCAAAAATGGTGCTCCTGGAAGATAAGTAAGGGCATTTTCTCCGGTAAATTGGTAAAAAAGAAATGTGGCTATTGCAGGACCTATTATAGTGGTTATACTGACCATACTAGTTAATGCACCTTGCAGATTACCTTGTTCTTTTTCAGAAACTTGATTTGACATTAGACCTTGTAAAGTAGGGCTCGCAACTCCACCTAGGCAATACGGAATCATAAATAGATAAATTATCAAGGAAGTGCCAGCAAATGCGAATAATGTCATTCCAATAGTCCAAAGAATAAATCCAAAAATGATGGTTTTATTTTCTCCAATTTTTTTAACAATTGTACCAGTGAGACCTCCATGGACAGCGGCAACAAGTAACCCAATAAAACTGAGACTATATCCGACTTCTGCTTCATTCCAAGAGTAGTTTTCCATGGTAAAAAAAGTCCAAACTGCAGGAAGAGATTGTCCAGCAATATTTGCAAAAAAGAAAGCTAAAACAAGTAGACCAAGGCCTTTAAATTTTCCTAAATGAGCCAAAGAAACTCCTGGTATCATTTTTTGAGGGATCACCTCTCTTCTGTTTTCTGGAGGAAGAGATTCTGGCAGTATGAAGTAGCCAAAAAGAAAATTAACAAAAGTAAGTCCTGCAGCGATAAAAAATGGAAGTCTTACATCTATAGCGCCAAAAATACCTCCTATGGCTGGGCCTATTATAAATCCCATACCAAATGCAGCACCAAGCATTCCAAAGTTTTTAGCTTTGTCTTCTGGTTTACTGATATCTGCCATATATGCATTAGCAACGGTATAACTAGCACCCATTCCTCCGGCCAACAGTCTCCCCACAAAGAGCCACCATATGGTAGGAGCAAAAGTATGAATAAGGTAATCAACTCCTAATCCAAATAATGCGACAAGTAAGACAGGTCTTCTGCCATATTTATCACTCAATTCACCTAAAATAGGAGAAAATACAAACTGCATCAAGGCAAATGAAATCAAGAGTAATCCTCCATACGCCGAAGCCTCAGAAAGGTCTGCACCTGTAAGTTCTTGGATGAGGGATGGAAAGACTGGAATGATAATTCCCAGCCCTATAATATCTAACAAAATAGTGATGAAAATGAATACAATAGCCTTATTGGATTTCATTTGGTGAAGGTGCGTAAAAAAATGTGTTCAGGTTCAAAAGAGTAAACTATATTTACTGTAATACTTCAAACAAATAATTCTGCAAATGTCGAAAGTATTCCTTGCACTTATGGTACTATTCGCTCTACTGAGCATTTTCTTTATGATGAGGGTAGATTTTATAAATTTTGAAAAAGAAGAGCATATAGCACCACTACTATTGACAATGTCTAATGGGCTTTTTATTGTTGCTATGTTTGTTTTCTACAGAAATGCCAAGAAAAAAGAAACGAAGAAGTCGGAATAATCACTTTGAGTACGTCTCTTAATAGAATATCTTTAGACTAGCTTAATGGAAAATGATGTCTTCTGAAGTAGACCATGTTAATCTAAATAAGAGAATAGAGGCTTATTATCGAGGAGAGCGCATAAGTAATGCGGCTCTATTTCTTATTGGAGGTGGAGCGATCACGTGGTCTTTCTTATTGTTTTATTGGAGACAAGGCCATCTTTCGTCTGGATTTTTCTTTTCAGCATTGCCCCTTGGATTGTTTTTTATTATATCTGGAGGATATCGTTTTTATAGATCTTTTAAGAGATACGGAGATACGGTAAATTCTATAACAAAAGAAGGATATTTCGAGAACAAAGAGGTCCCACTTTTACAGAGTAGGATATTAAGATTTCAGCAAAAGAGAAATGTAAATATGGGAGGATTGATCATTGGGTTTATAAGTTGTATTGCTATAATTTTCTTAAAAATGAATCATGTGTTTTTAGGCACAAGTGTTAGTATTACGATCTTTTCTGCTTTTCTCTTAGCTTTTGACCTTTTTGGTCAATTTAGAGTAGAAGAATATCTTCATTATTTAAAGAAAACCTTATAGTTCCACTCAATTGATATATTGCATCATTTCCAATTTCAATCTTATATTTTAGCATAAAATCTATTAAATGACTTCAGCAAAGTTTATTGTCATAGAAGGTACTGATGGTAGTGGGAAATCCACACAGATTAAAATGCTTTCTGATAGAATGAACGAGTTGAACATGCCACTTTTGACCACTTTAGAACCAACCGATAGGCCAATTGGCAAACTTATTAGGAAAGTGCTAGCTCATGAGATTGTCGTGAGTAATGATGTCCTTGCTGGATTGTATTTCTCAGATAGATTGGACCATCTCACTAATGATAAAGATGGAATGCTCAAAGTCCTTTCTGAGGGCACTTCTATTATTTGTGATAGGTATTACTTATCATCTCTGGCTTATAATAGCCTGAATAGTTCGATGCAATGGGTATACGATCTGAATGAAAGGTGTATGAATCTGAAAAGGCCTGATTTGACTATTTTTTTGGACCTTGAAGTCAAGGAATCCTTAAGGCGAATAGAAATGGGTAGGACTACAGTTGATTTGTTTGAAAAAGAGGACGTTCTTACTCATGTAAAGAATAAGTATAATGAAGCCATTGATATGTTAAGCCCTCATGAAAAAATTGTCAAGATTAGTGCTGATGGTGATCCGGAATGGATTCATGCACAAGTTTGGGAGGAGGTATTAGAACTTTTTTCCAATTGATACTCTTACTCAGCAGGATAGCTAGCCCTATCTTTTATTCATCATTTTTAATGAGGATAATTTTCACTATTTTGATTTTGCAAAATTCCTAAAAGATGTATTTAAAACTCTATTGTTACCTATTTGTCTCAATCTTCACTATTAGACTTGGTGCACAAGATCCTCTAAGATTCCAAAAGGAAATTGAAGCTTTCAAGATTGCTGATCAGAATGTTGATTATAATGATGTCGTACTTTTCACAGGGAGTTCCAGTGTAAGGTTTTGGAAGACATTAGAGGCTGATTATCCATCTCACAATGTGATTAATAGAGGATTTGGCGGAAGTCAGTTTAGTGATCTGATTTATTTTTCTGATCAGCTCATATTGCAATATAAGCCTCAAAAGATTTTTATTTACGAGGGTGATAATGACCTATTTGCAGGAAAGTCTATTGAAACTATACTAGATGATGCAGCTCAATTGGTTTATAAAATCAGAAGAACTCTTCCTAACGCTGAAATCCACTTTATAGCTCCTAAGCCCAGTGTAGCCAGATGGAATCTAAAGGATAAATACCTTGTTCTAAATGAGCAATTTGATGAATGGTGTGGAAATGATCTTAAACTTCACTTTGTAGATGTGTGGACACCGATGTGTCAGGATGATGGAGAAGTAATGAAGGACCTTTTCATTATTGATAAGCTCCATATGAATGCTAAAGGATATGCTATCTGGAAGGATGTAGTACAGCCATATGTCCAATCAAAGTCCGATGAAGGAATCTTACACAGTGGTCCAATAGGTGTACAAGCCTATTCATTCAGGAATTATTTTCCGAAGGACATGATTGGGACTTTAGACGACATTGAGAAAATGGGCATTACTCAGATAGAGGGTGATGGAGGAAGAATACCACCTAAAGAATTTAGAAAACTATGTAGTGCTAGAGGAATTACAATTCCTTCGACAGGCTGCCAATTTAATGAACTTACTAAAGATCCAATGGCTATAGTGGATAAGGCCAAAGCTCTAGGGTCTTCTCATGTAATGTGTCCATGGAT
>DKPS01000035.1 GCA_002471345.1 Saprospiraceae bacterium UBA7328 | reverse complement strand
AGAACGGGGACTCAGATCGTGACACTAGTGGATAATGAAGCACCTATGATCATTGAATGCCCTGAAGACTTTACAGTCTTTGCGCAACCTAATCAATGTGAAGCAATGGTGTCATTACCAATTAGAGCTTCTGATAATTGTACACTATCTGATGACTTAGTATATGTATATGCTATTGATTTGGATAATGACGGATCTATAGATGTAAATGGAGATACCAATGATGCATCTGAGAATTACCAAGTAGGTACTCACAGAATTTCATGGACAGTTACTGATAGGTGTGGAAATGTACAGAATTCATGTGCATATGATTTCACAGTAATGACTTCGGATAGTCTGACTGTATGTGACAATACTGCTAATATATCAGCATTGATACAAGGGCAATTGAGAGATGAAAACAATGTAAAAGTTCCGAACGTAAAGATTTCCCTAAAAGATAGATCTACTGGACATATTGTTGATATCAATTCTGATAACAATGGTCAATATCAATTCAGTGGCCTAGAAGGAGGAAGAAATTATGATATCAATGCTGAGTTAAGTGGTAATGATGGATTAGGAATATCTGCTCTGGATATGTTGATCATTCAGAGACATATACTAGGCTTATCATCTTTTAATTCTCCATATCAGCTTTTAGCAGCTGATGTAAATAACTCTAAAAGTGTGAGTGCTAGTGATCTTGTATTACTGCAGAAAATCATACTAGGGTTTGAAACTACAATGACGGCTAATGACCCATGGAAATTCATACCTAGTGACTTTACATTTGATACTAATAATCCATTTGATTATCCAGAAATTTTCAGTACTGGATCACTTAATGGTGGTGTGAATGGATTTGATTTCATTGGATTAAAAGTAGGAGATGTAGATGGCAATGCTTTTCCAGCATTACTTAATTTATCTACTGATCCAAGATCGAGAGTGAATGTAATGTATGATATAGGTCAAGTAAGTGAAAATGTATACAAAGTAGATTTTCATTTAGCTCAGAAAATGGATATTACAGGATTTCAACTCAGTATTGTAGCTGATGGTATTAGTTTGTCAGATAGAGAAAATGGAAGTGTAGAATTGAGCAATAATAATATCGCTGTAAATGACAATCAAATCAAAATAAGCTGGATCAGTTCTGTACCACAAAGCTTAGGGGAAGAAAACATGTTCTCATTCTTACTTGACGGGAAACAAATAGAAAGTTTGGAGTTGGGTAAAGGGTTAAATGCCGAATTGTACGATGATGAGCTGAATAGATACCAAATCACCTTGAAGAAAGAACAAGATCAAGTTATAAAAAGAAGCTTAGAAGTATTTCAGAATACTCCTAATCCATTTGAAGAAACGACTAGCATATCATTTATGATACCTGAAAAGGATATGGTGACTTTTAAGGTATACGATATGACTGGCAAAGTTCTAGTAAGTAAAAGAGCCACTTTTGACAGAGGTATTAATCAGATAGAACTGAATAAAAATGAATTAAGCAGTACAGGTGTCCTGTACTACACTATAGAGACAAGTTCCGATATGAAGGGACAAAGAATGATCTTATTACATTAATGTAATTGGTTCTTGATTTTTGGTTTAGCCGAATGTTCGTAGCATTTGGCTTTTTTATTTTAAAAAAGCACGGAATTTCCATTTTTGAAATTAAGGCTTCGTTTTCTTGATTGCGAAGTAGGTAATAGGCACCATTAATACCCAGGTGATTTGAGTATTGAATTTCATAGTATGCCCAAATAGGTCAATGGTATCTATCCATTTTGGAGAAAGTGGAGCCCAAGACATTTCATGTTCGGCCAATATTTGGCCTTGATATATTCCTAATTCTACATAAATATTTTGACCCACAAAGGCCACGAATAAAATGAGTAGGGCCCAGAAGTTAATTCCATTGAACAATTTCAGCGTTCTACCCCCAAAGAGCCAAACCCAGAATACTCCTGATACACATACAAAGGCGTCATATAAAGAGTTCAGTATCCAATTAATCTGATAAGGAATAGCAGAATTCAGTTCTTCTGACCTCCTTTCCCATACAGGGTCGCCATCTACCCAGCCATACGTATACCAAATCTCCCAACCAAAGCCACAGATTAAAAAGCTTAAGAAATAGAGTTTAATGATCCATGAAGGAATAACCTTTAAATAATACAATGTCAGAATAACAACTAAGGGAAGGAGTGATGCTGTATAAACGGAAATAGGTATACTCATAAAGATGAATTAATAATTAGATTTTTCTTTTTATAATAAGATCCCATTTTTAGAATCTTATAGCCTTGATTGTTTTATTGAGCCGGTTTTATTTCTCTAAGCCAAGAGAAGTCAATATTAAAAGACAATCTCACAACTATAACCTACACTAGGTATCTCAGTAAATGTGCCTTCTATCTGTCTTGTTAAAAGCTTTACCAGCTGAGTGCCAAAACCATCACTAATCGATACGTTTTTTCCAATACCATCATCCTTTAACTGGATCTTGAATTGACCACTTTCATTCTTGTAGAATGAAATATGAATCAAACCAACTTTCTTGTTTTCAAATGCATATTTCAAGGAGTTCGTTATTAATTCATTGATTATCAACCCAACAGGAATGGCTTTCTCAACATTTAGCTCTAATTCCTCCATTTGAATTTGAACACTGATATTTTGTTCATCACCTTGATATGCATCTACAAGAGAGCTACTGAGTTGAGAAATGTAGGACTTCATTTCCAGATCAGCGAGATTTTCTCTTTGGTATAGACTTTTGTGAATCAAAGCCATTGATTCTACTCTTTGTTAGCTAGACAAAATGGCTCTTTTGGCATCAGGGTCAGATATACTTTTAGACTGTAAAAACAATAAACTGGATACCGTTTGTAGATTGTTTTTGACTCTATGGTGGATTTCTTTTAAAAGGGATTCATAATAAAGGCTTTGAGCAGTGACAGTTTCAGCTCGGCTTTGTTCACTGATTTTTTTACCGACCTCAGCCACTGTGAAGTCATTCATTGACCTAAGCTGCTTTTGTTGTATGGTGAGCTGATTGGCTAATATCTTTTGATACAGGTCTTTGTTGTCTGGATCTTTTAGTGCTTTGTAAGGTATTTTAGAAACAGAGGTTTTAATAGTTGCTATAGCATCTGCAGACCTTGGACTAGTATCAAAAAGCGCCATTAATCCAAAATGACTGCCAGTAAGCATAGAAGCTAAAGTAATATCATTTTTTGTAATGGCTACCTCACCGCTATTTACAATATAAAAACAATCGGCTGAGGAATTTTCTTTCAAGATTATTTCGCCACTTGAGTAATTCTCTGTTTTGGAAAGGTTTTCTAGTCGTTTTATTTCTTCAACGGTCAATCCACTTAATAAAGAATTTTGTTCTAATGTCATTTGCTATCCTACTTATTCAAGATCAAACAATTCTGATCTTACTTTGCAACATTTTTTTATATGAATTTCCAATTGGAATAGACTTTTGACCTATGAAAACGTGGTGGTCGTCCAAGCTGTCCACAGCTTCTAAGTTGATCAGATAAGACCTATGAATCCTTGTGAATGATTCTGAAGGTATTTTCTTTTCAAATACACCAAGGCTCATTGATAGTACGTATTCCTTGCTAGTGGTAACCACTGTACAATAATTTCTGTCTGCAACTACATATTTTATGTTTTCTATGTGAATTTTTACCTTTTTATTTTTGCTTGTTACGAATATGCTTTTATCCTCGGTTATAGATACCGAAGATGATTCTTGAGGCGAATGAGATTGATGTCTATTTATTACTACGTCTATAGTTCTCAGCAGCTCTTCTGACTTGAACGGTTTGGTCAAAAAAGCATGAGGAAGTGCTGTTTTTGACTCTTCAAATGTTTGCTCATCAGAATTGGAAGTGAGAAAAATAATAGGGATGTCAGTCGTGCCACTTATAATTCTGGCGGTTTCTACACCATCGAGTTTACCAGCAAGATTGATATCCATGATTATAGCATCAGGCTTTTCCTTAGCTACTATTTCGGGGACTTCTTCACCTTTGATAATTGGCTCAGGAACTTCGTATCCTTTTTCTTCTAAGATAGATGCAATGTGTGTAGCAGTGATTAGCTCATCTTCTACAACAAGGATTTTAGTTTTAGTCATTAAGAGAGACTTTAGAGCATGTTATAAAATCAACCTTTCGGAAATCTACACCAAATTTTATCGTGCTCTTTGTTATTTTTTCTTTCCATAGCTTTGGCTATACTTTCAAAAAAATGCCTTAATCAAAACAAAATTTGTCAGCGCCTTCTCTAAAACGCGTAATTATGACACGCTCTTAGATTTAACTCTTACAAAATATAAGAATTATCAGATTTTCCTTCTATCGCGCTCGAGTATAAAAGATCCGTACAGTCAAATCCATGATTGATACACCCAAACATGCTATTCGGACAATAGGGCTATGGGGGCTTGGGACTTATCTATAGTTTAGATTAATCGATTTGATATTTAAACATTCTTAGATATTCGGATCAAAACCACAAAATCAATTGAATAGAGTTCTCATTAGAGATAATGTCTGAACTGGTGAGGACTCTTTATTCCTTTTGATGAAGAATTGAAAAGCAGTTTTTTTTGTGCTTTTTAGCACGTCGTCTTTTCATACGAATTCTTCTTCATAAGTCAAATGTGACCAATGGAGAAATGACTACAGAGAGATTTGATTTAACAGAACACTCTCTACCTTAAACAGGATATAGGGTGAATAGAAATTTTCCGCAGATTTTTATTCACCCTTTTCTATTTTTATATTATTACATTGCTCACGTGGTCCGTATTAAGATAACTGGAAGAGGCTTGCATAAGATATTCACCCCTTTCCCAACCTTATCCTTTACTTTTTTCAGTTTTTGATTAAAGTCTAAAATCACTAACACAAATAGGTCTGTTGCCCTTTCAGAATCATCTTTCTCAATCAATTCTTGAATTTACATGTTCATTAGGGTCACAAGATTGTTGATATAAAAGGTCATAACAATTTGCTACTATCATTAATTGATAAATCAACTCTTTATCCGTTAATTCTTGGATGATCAGTAATCGCTATTTATTGTGTAGCATTTTACTTTTTAATTTCAAAATTGAGTTTTTCTAACACTAAATTTCATAACTAAAATTCATGCTTTAGATTAGAATAATATTTTGCAATGCTTTAAATTGATTTTATGTCGGAATTATGTACTCTACTTGCCCGATAGGGTATACGCTTAGTGCTAATGTGCCCATTTACTTCAAATTATCTAATAAATGTCAACTCTAATCCTCAATAATTCAACTGCCCTTTGTTCTTAATAGTAATTAATTTCATCCATTAGAATATCAATTGTGGTGCCTAATATTGGTTATGAAAAACGAAAAGCCTTATCACAGCTTCGCTATAAAATCTGTAAATTCGAAATCAACCCAAATGAAATCGGACTTTTTGACAACCTGAATATGAAGTTGCTTCTGAAGATATAACAACTGATTATTAGGCTTTAGCAAATGTTTGTCAAAGAAACCAAGCTCAACCAAAGCTCTAAAAAAAGTAAAAGTAATGACCAATAAAACAATATCTCTTATAGCCTTTCTCATAATTTCTTTAACAATAAATGCTCAAAATACTGTGATCAAGGCAGGTCATTTCTTCGATGCTAGAAATGGTGAAATGTTGGAGAGCCAAATCATAGTTATTCAAGATGGAAAAATTAAAGAAATTGGAACCGTTCCAAAATTTAGTGATACTGATAGTATAATTGACCTATCTAATTCGTGGGTTTTACCAGGTCTGATGGATTGTCATGTTCATATTACTATAAACCTTCCTTATAGAAACCTAAATGTAGAACAGATGTACTCAAACGAAAGCACAGCTCTCCGTGCGATCAGGGGTACTGTTGTGGCCAAACAATTTCTAGACAATGGATTTACCACAATTAAAGAAATAGGTAATGATGCAAACTATGCCACCTCTGCTATTATCAAAGCAATTAAGAAAGGTTGGATACAAGGGCCGAACATTATATATGCAGGTAAAATTATTGCCCCCTATGGCGGACAGTCTGAAGGTGTAAACCCCGAACATGAACATTTTTGGGATTTTGAATATATAGATGCAGATACTCCCAATGAAGTAAAGAAAGCTGTAAGAAAGAATATTTATAATGGTGCATCTGTGATTAAATTGGTAACTGGTGACAATGGGATTTATAATATCGAAGATATTAGAGCTGCTGTAGACGAAGCAAAAAAATACGCCATAAAAGTTACGGTTCACACAGTAGGAGGCTTAGCAGCGACGAATGCAATATCAGGTGGTGCAGCTGGTATTGAACACGGATTTGAATTGAATAATGAACAGCTTCAATCAATGAAAGACAAAGGAACATTTTTAGTAGGTACGGATTTTTCCTTTGACAATTGGTATGCTTATGGAATGGACTCTACTACAGCTACAGTATTAAACAATAACCTGGTAGATAGACTTGAAAGAGCGTACAAAATTGGAACCCCAATGGCTTTTGGGACAGATATTGTTGTTGACATCCCAGAATTAAACCGAGTGGAATCAAGTCTCAAAGTATTAGAAACTTGGAAAGCTGCGGAAATACCAGCCTCGTATATTTTGCAGACCATGACTATTAAAGCGGCCGAACTTTTAGGTATTGATAAAGAAAGAGGAGTCCTTGAGTCTAATTACTATGCAGATATAATAGCCGTTCAAAATAATCCTCTCAACGATATTGAGTCAATTAAGACAGTTCATTTTGTTATGAAAGAAGGTGAAATAATTAGGAATGATAAAAAATAATGCTTCTCAAGGCCAAGCATTAATCTCTAAATGCCGAGAAATGCGGTACATGTTATGAAAACTCCGATGTCTAGCAAGGACAGATAAAGAATTGGATAATAATATAAATAAGCAACCGAAGGCTGTAGGCCTGACAATATTATAGCCAAGGGCTTCGTCATTGGTAAAAGATTAACAATGAAGCGATTTGCCGGCACTTTTGACCTGAAATGGTGACAAATCAAACAAAGAGCGCAGATTTTAAGCATACGGTATAACGCGGCACGAGTTATGTAAAATATCATCCTATTTTTTGCCCATATCAATATAGAATGTCATAAAACAGAGCAAGTGGAAAACATTGTTTTAATTGGAGGCGGGCTTATTGGTAGCTCAGTTGCCTGGGAACTATCTAAATTCGAGGAAGTATTATTATTGGGCTCAGATAGATTATTAAAAGATTTGTCGAACTAAAGCCATAAGGAATAAATATCACCTTTATTCTTGTTTTGAAATCTTAAAAATAAAAGATGCTGGACAAAATTGACCAACAAATTATTCAACTCTTACAGTTAAACGGAAAGGCTACAATTAAGGAAATAGCGAATAAACTAAACCTAACTACTTCTCCGGTATTCGAAAGAATTAAGCGACTAGAAAAAGAGAAAATAATTAAAGGATATACAGCATTGGTAGATCCTAAAAAAGTAGATAAAGGACAAATTGTCTTTTGTAATGTTAGCATGCCTAATTATACTGACAAAAATATTAAGGAGTTTGAAAATGAGGTAGACTTAATGCCTGAGGTATTGGAGTGTTATCACTTTGCAGGAGTTGTTGATTATCAGATGAAAGTTCTTGTTAAGGATATTGATGAGTATAACAAGTTTTTGCATAAAATCAGTTTGTTGCCAATGGTACGGGTGTATAGTAGTGTTATTGTACTAAGGCAAATAAAACATACCACGATCGTGCCGGAATAGTTCAACAATAATTTTATATTTTTCTATTTGGTCTTTCTCCTTTCTGCTTTGTTAAAAAGCCTTGTCATTGCTAAGCATCGCCTATGTTTTTTGCCTGGCATAAATAAAAAATGACTGTGCATAAAAACGTGATTTATTACTGTACCATTCCTAGTTAATCTCTAAAAACCTAACAAACTCAGTTCAATTCTTCCAGCATATTTTCCTTCAAAGCAAAATTATTATCATGGACAAAAGCATATTATTCTTATTATAACAACAAATAACAAATATATTTGTACAAATAGTGTAGTTTGAAGAATATATTTCTAGTTTTTAAAAATTGAATACCAAAAAGTGTAATAAAAGACACTTACAGATCAATCAAATTTTTGCTAACTAACTCTTATACATTATGAATACCAAAATAAACTTTAATCGAATATGGGCCGTCCTTTCACTATGCTGTTTAAGCATGGCGACACTTACTGCCCAATCATTGGTAACAGGTACCGTTACCGATGCATTGAATAACCAACCCCTATTAGGAGCCTCTATTATTATCAAAGGTACCACGATCGGCACCACGGCCGATGAAGACGGATCCTATACTTTTGCCGTGCCTGACGACATGGTAGGCACGATTACAATAGAGGCCAGTTATCTTGGCTACGCCCCACTAAACAAAACCATTAGCTCCGATGGAGGTACTTTAGACTTTGCAATGAGGGAAGGGGTGCAACTCGGTAGTGTTGTGGTCACCGCTCAGAAAAGGGATCAACGCTTGGTAGAAATTCCCATCTCAGCCCAGGCAATTTCTGGAAAGACCCTCGATGAACTGGGTGCTCGTGATCTGACCGATGTCATCGCTTTTATACCAGGTGCATCTGAAGGTGTGGCCAATAATATTGGTGCAAGACAGTATCAACTAAGAGGTATCGTACAGCAGAACGGTGACCCTTCCATTGGGTATTATATAGATGATGCTGCATTTAATTTTTATCGAAGTTCTTTTGCTCCGGTTTCCAGATCTTTTGACATAAATAGGGTTGAAGTCTTACGAGGTCCCCAAAGTACATTATATGGTGCAGGTGCCATGGGTGGAGTTATAAGGTATATTACCAATAAACCAAACCTTCAAAAAATCAGTGGCAACTTTACTGGAGGGCTTTCTTCTACTAATGGAGGTGACGGTGGAAATTATTATGATGCTATGTTGAACGTTCCTCTTATAAAAAATAAATTGGGGCTCCGAGTTTCCGGTAGTTTTGAAAGCGTTGGAGGATATATGGAAACCAATGATGGTACCACAGAAAATTTCAATGATGCCAATATACAGCAGCTACGTGCCCAACTTATGTATATTCCGACAAATAATCTAAGTTTTAAGTTATTGTACCAGGCCAATAGTGTTGACCAGAATGCAGGCACTTTTCTTTCTGATGTGGAAAACACTATATCTACTGGAAATGTAGGTGATTTTACAAATGTGGGTTGGGATGTTCTTGCAGGAACTGCAGAATGGGACATTAGTAACTTTGCAACTTTAAACACAACGACCAGCTTAATTGGTTATGAATTCAAAAATGATGTAGCCCTGCCTTTTCCTCCGTCACCAACCGGTATGCTGAAGGTGTCTGCTGATATTGATACTAGAGCAATCAACCACGAAACAAGACTGGTGTCAAATACAGAATCTGGTTTTCAATGGTTGGCCGGTGTTTTTTATGCCGATTCAAAAAATACGATTTTCCAAGCTTTGGATCCAGAAATCCAGCCCAATGGCGGGGCCGACTTTACGTCCAAGTCCATTTCATTTTTTGGAGAGGCTTCGTATAAGTTGTTAGATGGGAAACTAATACCATTGCTCGGTCTGCGTTCTTTTTCTGATACCAGACGTATCGAACCTACTAACAGAGATGAACAAGAAGGAACTTTTGAAAGTGTAAACCCAAGGTTTAACCTATCATTCCGACCTAATGAAAATGCGAACTATTTTATCAATGTAGCTAAGGGTTTCCGAAGTGGACAGTTCAACAATCCAGCTTTCTTACCTTTCTTTCAGATGGCTGGGCTTGAAGTGTCAGAAAATGTAGATTCTGATAAGCTATGGAGTTATGAATTGGGTACGAAGCAGTCATGGGCCGAAGGCCAATTTAACATGGAAGCTGTACTATATACCCAACAATGGAAGGATCAACAATTTTCTCCTGCCATTCAAGGGATTACCACCCAAGTATCATTGGGCGATTCAAGAATCAATGGTCTTGATCTTGGGTTAGCTTATTCACCAAATAATTCTGAGCTCTCTTTTCAATTTATTGCTAATGTGAATGATGCCAAGTTTAAAGATATCAATGAACAATTCATCGATTTTCTACCTTTTGAAGTCGGAGATAGGTTGCCTGGAGTACCAAGTTTCAATGTCGGATTCAATACAGTTTATATGGCCGCTTTTGGCGAAAAGGGATGGCGGTTTGCTGGATCAGCGGGCATCAGTCACATGGGCAAGCAAGTGGCAATTGACGAAAATCGTACTGAAGGGGACGAGCAGACCATGGCTAGAATGCGTCTTGGTGTTCGAAACAAAAATTACGAGATCAGTATGTTCGGGAATAATTTACTTGGGGAATCAGGTGCGTTGTTTGCAAATGTAGCAGGTGGACGATCCCTTGCGACCCAGGCCTATCCAAGACAGTTAGGTATTGAATTAAGTGTTTCGTTTTAATTAAGATTTAGTTTTGGCAGTCTATTTTATTCACAAATGCATAC
Organism: Saprospiraceae bacterium UBA7328; assembly: GCA_002471345.1. Classification (GTDB taxonomy): domain Bacteria; phylum Bacteroidota; class Bacteroidia; order Chitinophagales; family Saprospiraceae; genus UBA7328. The sequence goes on along the minus strand of DKPS01000035.1, from coordinate 24,656 downwards.
TTGATGAATATAAAAATTCTGAAAATCGAAATATTTAAATTTAATGTAGAGATTACCAAACCTATTAAGATTCTACTTGGGAATTCAGATGGGGCTGAAAATTTGGCTATAAAAGTTACAACTGACAATGGTATTGTTGGATGGGGAGAATCTAGTCCCTGTGCGGAGATTACTGGTGATAGTCAGGATACTAACTATGCTACTGCTCAAACTATGGCCAGATTAATAAAAGGCAAAGATGTATTGGCTATAGAAGAAAGGATGAAAGAAATCAATAGCCTGACTTTTGGTGATCCATCAGTTAGATCGGCATTTGATATGGCACTTTATGATATTGCAGCTAAAGCAGCTAAAATGCCATTATATCAGTTTCTTGGAGGAGAACGAAGAGAGCTAAGAACGGATCTCACCATTGGTATAAAGGACACCGTTGAAGAAACTGTAGCTCAAACAAAGGACATTATAGCATCAGGATTTGATGCTATAAAATTGAAGGTAGGACGACCAGAGTTAGAAGATGTACCATATGTGAGGGCCGTAAGAGAAGTTATCGGACCTGAGATATCTCTAAAAATAGATAGTAACCAAGGTTGGGATTATCCTACAGCAGTTGCCAATATAAATGCAATGCAAGATTTTAATTTACAATACTCAGAACAACCTATTGCAGCTTGGGATTATGAAGGACTTGCTCGCTTAAGAGCCAAGGTAAATTTACCCATTTGCGGAGATGAAAGCGTATTTGATCATAAAGATGCCATGAAACTTGCAAAAATGGAAGCAGTGGATTATCTCAATATTAAGTTGGGCAAATCAGGAGGTATTCATTCAGGACTTAAAATTAATGCTATTGCAGAGGCAGCAGGAATGAAATGCATGATAGGCTGTTTTGCAGAAAGTAGATTAGGCTTGTCCGCTGCTGCACATCTGGCAATGGCCCGACCGAATATTAGTTTTATCGATTTAGATTCTTGCTATAACTTTAAAACTGATCCTGTGATTGGAGGAATGACTTTTGACGATAAAATCGGAGGCTTACTAAATCTGTCAGATGCTATTGGTCATGGAGCAGAATTTGATGAAAATCATTTAAATCAAGAAAGTAAAGTGACCATTTAATGGTTGAGTAAAAGACCTAGAAGACAGAATTAAAAATACCGCGTAACGAATTATGAAAATAATTGAACTTAAAACACCTTATCTAATATTTCTAGCAAACGAAACAAGAGATGGCTTTGTCAAAACTGGCCATGGAATAGTGGAATGGCGTCGTACTCTATGTGAAGGTCAGCTTAGGCTAGAAGGTGGCACTATAGATCTTGGGTTGCCATCTATGACTATTAAAGATGCTGTCGAGACCAATATAGGTTCATTGATCATAGGTACTGCTTCTATAGGTGGAGGAATTCCTGATGCATGGATTGATACCTTAGAAGATGCTTTATTAAAAGGTATTGATATTGTTGCAGGTGTTCATAACCATTTAAAAGATGTGCCTCGCCTTAGAGAAGCCGCTGCACGATCTGGAGCACGTTTGGTTGATATTCGCATTCCACCAGAAAATATCCCTGTTGGCAATGGAAGGAAACGTACAGGACGTAGACTGCTGACAGTAGGTACTGATTGTGTTGTAGGGAAAAAGTATACGGCATTGGCGTTAGAAAAAGATATGAAAGGAAGAGGAATGAATGTTGATTTTAGGGCCAGTGGTCAAACAGGTATTATGATAGCAGGGAAAGGGATTCCTATTGATGCGGTAGTATCAGATTTTGTTTCAGGTGCAGCTGAACTTCTATCACCTGATAATGATGCTGACCATTGGGATATTATTGAAGGTCAAGGGGGTATTATTCATCCTGGTTATGCAGCCGTCAGTATGGGACTGCTAGTAGGTTCCCAACCAGATGCTTTTGTTGTTTGTCACAAAGCTAACAGAATGTATATAGATGGATGGGATAATTTTGTTTTGCCAACTATACAAGAGGTGATAGAGCGAACTGTACAGATTGGAAAACTGACAAACGCAGCAATTAGATGTGTTGGAGTAAGTGTAAATACATCTCAACTAAACCCAGAGGAACGTGAAAAATACCTTGATGATCTTTCTAAAGAAATAGAGCTTCCTTGTGTTGATCCACTTAAAGATGGCACCCAAGAAATAATAGATCATTTGAATAATGAATTCAATAATAAATAGATGAATAATCACACTCTTGCCTCCACTTTCTTTTTATTATTTGGATTGTTAACAGTTACGGATTGCAAAAAAACATCGACCACATACGATCTGATCATCCAAAACGGGATAATTGTAGATGGTACAGGTGCACCTGCCTACCGTGCATCAATTGCAGTTAAAAAAGATAGGATTGTAAAAATATCAAAAGAAGATATTGCTGCTGCTGAGACGGTCAAGCTTATTAATGCAATTGACTTAATCGTAAGCCCTGGATTTATTGATATGCATACCAATGTAGAAGTCAATATCCAAGAGTACCCTTCCGCTGAAAATTTTATACGTCAGGGAATAACCACCATAATGGCTAGTTTGCATAGTGGTGACCAAGCTTTTCCTTTGGACATATACGCAGATACTCTCAAAATGGCTCCTAATATGGGCTATTTTGCAGGCCATACTTGGATACGAAAACAGGTCATGGGACTTGAAAATAAATCGCCTTCTACGGAAGAGATGGATAGTATGAAGTATTATGTAGAAGCTACAATGAGACAAGGGGCTTTGGGTTTATCTTCCGGATTAGAATATGTTCCTGGCAATTATGCTGATGAAGCCGAAATTGTAGAATTGGCTCTGATTGCGGCACAATTCAATGGTATTTATTTCACCCATATGCGTAATGAAGGAAGTGGCTTATTAGAATCTATTCGAGAGAGCATCAACATTGGAAAGAAAGCCAATATCTCTGTTCAAATCAACCATCTGAAAGCGACTGGACAAACCCAATGGGGTTGGTCTAAAAAAGCATTGACTTTGATTGATTCTGCCCGACAAGAAGGTGTTGATGTCAGCCATGATATATATCCCTATACAGCATTCAGTACAATAAGTTCAATTCTAATACCCCAATGGGCAATGGAAGGAGGGCAAGAAGGATTGCGTAACCGACTGGCAGATAAAACGACTTCATTAAGGATAAAACAGGAAATGGCAGAACTATTCAAAAGGGATGCTGGTGGAGAAGATCTGACTAAAATACAGTTCAGGGATTTCAAGCAGAATCCTACATTCAGTGGTAAAACTCTGGCTGATTATGCAACACATTTAGGATTACCGCTAACATTAGAAACAGGCATAGATTTGATATTAGATCTGGAATTACAAGGTGGGTTTATTGGTATCTTTCATGCAATGTCTGAAGATGATATTGAGCATTTTCTTCAACATCCCACTACCATGATTGATTCCGATGGTGATTTGCTCAACTTCGGAGAGGGACACCCACATCCTCGCTGTTATGGGGCTTTCCCGAAAGTATTGGGACACTTTGTACGCGATCAAAAGGTCATCAGCCTAGAGAATGCTATACACAAAATGACCTATCTACCCGCAGAAAAAATCGGTTTGAAAGACCGTGGTCATATTCGAAAAGGGGCTATTGCCGACCTCGTGATTTTTGATTTTGCTACCATCAATGATAACTCGACCTATACTGACCCACATCATTTTCCTAGTGGAATTAAGCATGTATTGATTAATGGTGAAATGGTTTTAGAGGAGGAAGAATTGACAGGTCAGTTACCAGGCAAATGGATGAGGAGAGAATATAAGTAATTGGTAGGTGCAGAGCACCGCACTATTTTAATAACTAGGAACAAGCAAAATAAATCAATAATGAAAAAGAATGGCTTCAATTTTCACTTAATCTTATCTCTATTTTTTTTCAATTTAAACATTGGAACTTTAACCGCTCAACAAAAAACAATCTCCTTCGAAACCGACGAAGGGACCTGGATGGCATTGGATGTTTCACCAGATGGTAAAACCATTCATTTTGAATTGCTTGGTGATATTTATTCCTTATCGAGCAATGGAGGTAAAGCTAAACCACTGATCGAAGGTAATGCATTTCAATCCCAATCTCGCTTTTCCCCTGATGGTAAAAATATCGTCTTTATTAGCGATGAAAGCGGTGCAGACAATGTGTGGATAGCTGATAGAAGTGGTAAAAATGCTCGCCAAATCAGCCAATATAAACAGGAGTTAATGGTGTCTCCAGAATGGAGTCTCGATGGTGAATCTATTCTAGTAACAGTAATCGCGGATGGCTTTCAGCGAAAAGCTAATATTTACGAAATTGAAATAGACACAAAACAGGCAACATTACTAGTAGAAAATACAAATGGAGCTACCCCAAGGCTCATTTCTACTCCCGGCCCAGGCCCTTATATGGGAACAGTACATCCTGACAAAGAAGGTTTTTATTTTTCATCCATAACTCCTCGTGCTTATGGCATGAGAAAAGGTGCTACAAGTCAAATCAAATTTTACAATACAAAAACCAAAGTCACCGAAAATGTATTGCTGGATAAAGGGAACTCGATGAAGCCTCGTATTTCCAAAGATGGAAAATGGCTGGCTTATGGTGCAATGAGTGGTGGCAAAACTGGTTTGCGTTTAAGAAATTTAGAAAATGGGAAAGAAAAATGGCTGGTTTTTCCATTCGTCGCTAACGAACTAGAGGCACGAGCAACACGTGATGTTCTTCCCAATTATACTTTTACTCCTGGTGGCGAATCCATTATAGCTGCTTATGGTGGAAAAATTCATAAAATCGATTTAGTAAATGGAGAAGATACTGTTATACCCTTTAAAGTAAGAGTAGAAATGGAGGTTCCCGCACCTCTGCATTATGAACATAAAGTGGATCAAAGTGAAGTAGAGTTAAGGTTTGTGCAACAACCAGCTCTTGCTGCGAGTGGAGCTTTGGCCTTTTCAGCTTTAGGTAAAATCTATATCAAGAAAAGTGATCAAGACAAACCCATCCAAATATCTACAAAGAATGATTGGGCAAGTTATCCTACTTGGGCACACGATGGCACTTTCTTAGTCTACTGTACTTGGAATGAGACAGGTGGACACTTATGGAAATACACCATTGAATCGCAATCGACAGAACAAATCACCAAGGAGTCTGCCTTTTATGCTACACCTGCTATAAGTCCTGACAATGGTCGTCTTGTGGCATATCGCACTTCTGAAGGCATCAAACGCAAGACAAAATACATACCATTCCCTAATGAAGCAGAGTTCATTGAAATTGACTTAAGCAATAGAAGTGTGAGCAACTTTGGTGTAACAGGTGGCTTTCTATATCCTCAATATGCAGCAGATGACAAAGGCATATTAGCTACGTCTGGATTTTCGGGTGTGATGTATCAACAATTGGGAAGTCCTAGAAAAATTGTTGCTAAAAGCCCCATTCCTGCTAAAGAAATGAAAATCAACACAGGTGGGACTGAGATACTCTTTCTTACGAATGGAGGCACATTACATCAGGTCAAAATCGAGACAGATACAACCTTTGCTGATTTAAAAGCACCACTGTCATTTAATGCCATGACAGAGGGGCAATTATTGGCAGCAGACCGACCTGAGGGCTATTCTTGGTCAAGTGATGGAAAGACAGCTTTATGGACAACGGGCACGACCATACATCAAAAACTAGATACTATCAATCAAAAGGAAATCATTAATTTGACATTTACTCGTACCAAGCCTTCAGGAACAGTTGTATTAAAAGGTGGGACTTGTATTAGTATGAAAGGCGATGAAATTATTGAAAATTCGGAAATTGTAATTGAGAACAATCGCATTATAGCAGTCCGTGCTATTGGAACCGTAGCTATTCCTCAAGATGCTGAAGTCATAGATGTTACGGGTAAGATTATCATGCCCGGAATCGTAGATGTCCACGCTCATCTAAAAATAACTCCCGGGGTTTTAGTACCAATTTCTCCGGCTATGTATTCCAATTTGGCATATGGAACTACTACTGTGAGAGATCCACAATCTGTTGCAGATATATTCATTTATTCAGATTTGGTAGCAGCTGGCATGGTAGATGGGCCAAGAATTTATTCTACAGGACCAGGCCTATTCTTTTTTGACGGATTGACTTCCTATGAAAAGATAAAATCAAGATTGGAAATATATAAAAACAGGTATCAAATCAATTATATCAAATCCTATCTCGTCGGTAATCGCCAACAACGGCAATGGATGATACAAGCCACAAAAGAATTGCAGTTAATGCCCATAGCCGAAGGTGGAGCAGATTCAAAGCAGGATATCACCCACGTTTTGGATGGTTTTACCAGCAATGAACATTCATTGCCAAATGCTCATATTTACAAGGACATTGTTCAGCTTTTTGGGCAATCGAATATACAGTACACGCCTACATTATTGGTAAGTTTCGGTGGTCCATTGCCTATTTATCAATATTTAGCCAAAGAAAACCCGTTCGAAAATCAAAAACTGCGACGCTTTTTTCCAAAGGATGACTTGTATGATAACACGGCAACTCGATTATTATATTTTAGAGAAGAAGATTACCATGTGAAAGATGTAGCAATTGGAGCAGATAAGATAATGATTGCAGGTGGGAATGTTGCCGTAGGGGGGCATGGAGAAATGCAAGGGTTACAAAATCATTGGGAAATGTGGTTGCTGGCTTCAGGAGGGATGTCGCCTCACAATGTCTTAAAAGCAGCTACTATAAACGGGGCAAAAGCATTAGGACTATCAGCTGAGTTAGGCAGTATTGAGAAAGGCAAATTAGCAGATTTAATAGTTTTAGACAAAAGCCCTTTAGAGGATATAAAGAATTCTATTTCCATAAAGTACGTAATGAAAAACGGAGTACTTTATGAAGGAGGAACGCTGGATAAAGTGTATCCTGTGAAAGAAGCGATTGCTAAGCCTTGGTGGCAGATGGAAGAGGAGTGAGAAGACAAAAGACAGAAAGTTAAGAGTTTTGAGTTGAGAGTGTGAACTGTAACTGCCAATTTAGCATTACGTCTAGATTGATGAAAATCTAGAGATAAATTAAAGTGAAACTCACTTTTAAAAGGGTGGCGGATGGGAGGTCAAAGCACACGGAGTGATTGCGTTTGACGAGACTTTTTTGTTTCTTTTTGTGTCGATAGATAAAAAGAAAATTGCATTAATGAAAAGGAAGCAAGGTCTCAGATTAAGGGCTTCCATTAATGGTTATGATATTAAAAAAAATACAGGGTTCAATCTTGAAATTTCAATCTGGAACTTACATAGTTTTAAAATAGATAAAATGAAAAAGCTAATATCAATCCTACTTATATGCTTAACGGCAAACCTAATTTTCGCTCAATTAGAAACGGAAATAGCTGATCTTTTTGAAGAAAAAGAAAACCGCCCAGGTGGAATAATCGGCGTTTTCGAAGATGGTAAAATCGAGTTCCAAAAAGCTTATGGTTTAGCCAATTTAGATTATTATATTCCGATAACATCTAAAACGGTTTTTGATGTGGGTTCGATTGGCAAGCAATTTACCGCAGCTTGTATTTTTTTATTGGAACAGCAAGGAAAACTCTCTATCGATGATCCAATTCAAAAGTTCTTACCAGAAATGCCTGTTTTTCAGGAGGAAGTAGTGAACATTCGGAATCTATTAAACCATACTAGTGGCTTTAGAGATTATGTAGAAATTACTGCTTATGCAGGGATTCCTTTTGAAAATATCTTTACCGAAGAGATGGGACTCGACATAATGACGCGACAAAAAGAACGCAGTTTTCCACCGGGTCAACAGCATATGTATAACAATGGAGGCTATTTACTTTTAGCCATAATTATAAGAAGAGTAGCTGGAGAATCAATAGGTACTTTTGCTCAGAAGCATATTTTTGAACCATTAGGAATGCAAAGCACCTTTATCCTAGAAAACCCAAATCGCATTGTTAAAAATAGTGCGACAGGTTATACCCCTCTTACTGACAGTACATATCAAAAAAAGCATTTTTATAATATAGCCTTAGGGGGAGATGGTCAGGTGTATACAACGTTTGAAGATCTTTTATTATGGGACAATAATTTTTATGATCATCAAGTAGGTGGGCAAGCTTTATATGACCGGCAACACGAAAGAGGAATATTAAATAATGGGGATACCATAGAATATGCAGGAGGTTTATTCATACAAGAAAATAATGGACAACGGGTGGTACAACACACAGGTTCTTGGGGTGGTTTTCGAGCCGTGCTTTGGCGATTGCCATCACTAAAAAAGACTTTAGTAGTGTTAGCAAATACACCTGATTTCCTCAATGGTCCTAAATTTTTTGGGTTATTAGATTTAATGATTCCTAAAGAAGAAGCAAAGCAAAAAACTAAGGAAATTGAACGCCCTACAAATACACCAAAACTTACTACCCAACAACTACAAAAACACACAGGTCTTTTCGCTGTAAAAGATCAGCCACATCTTCGTTTACAAAATAAGCTAAAGAATGATACATTGACAATTACTCAATTATGGGATGAGCAGGAGTATCAACTTATTCCTTCTTCAGAGAATGAATTTTTTCGTAAGGATAGGCCCATGGTGAAGTGTACATTCGATAAACAAACAGGAGCTCCAGTAATTGTAAACGAAATATTTGAAGTATGGCAAACAGAGAGAGTAGATGCTTATCATTCTAGGGCAAACTTAGAAGAGTACATTGGCGAATACCATAGTGTAGAAGTCGGTGTAACCTATGCCATTCAGGTGGAGGCCAAGCAGTTAGTTGTGTTGCGAAACAATGAAAAAATAAAGAATTTACTTCCTGTCAGTGAAGATGTTTTTGGCAATCAAATTCAGGGCTATCAATTTATAAGAGAAGAAGGAAAAATTAATAGTTTCATGATACAAGATAGACGGATTAGAAATTTACAATTTTCTAAAATGAATAATTAAAATAAAATTACTTAATAATTTAGAATGAGACGTATTCTACTTCAACTTACAACATCACTATTTATCTTTCAGTTAGTAGCTTGTTCTGGCTCAACGGGGTCACCAAAATCACTTCAGAATACCAATAACGAGGTTACAGACTCCTTGGCTATCCGCACTACACTAGAGGGGTGGTATGTCGCTATGCAAGAGATTGACACAACATCTATCCTTGCCCCTCTCACACCTCAGTTCCTGCTTCTTGAGGATACCCTACCGCTTACCAGTACTGAGCTTGTTGCTAGACTTAAAAAAGGTGGAGGTGATACCAAATGGACAGCCGAATTCAGTGATTTACGAACACGTTTTCTAGGAGACGTGGCCTGGACCACACTCAAGAACCACGAGACTGCACAAGGAAAGAACGGGAAGGAGTGTGAGGCTGACTTCTTAGAAACCATTGTATTCGTTCGCGAAGGTGAAAGCTGGCTGATAGACCGTTATCACGCAGCGGAAGTACATCCCTGGAGTTGTGAAGAATAGTGTTCCCTACTTCCTAGGACATGCTTTTGGTAATTGATTCCTTGACTGTTACTATATAAAAGCCGCTGTTCCAGTTATTCATGAAAGATTTGAAATTTGGCAGATAGAAAGAGTGGAAGCATATGATTCAACACCAAATTTGGAAGAGTATTATGGTGAATATCACAGTGTAGAAGTCGTTGTATCCTATACCATTAATGCTGTGGATAAGCAATTTGTCGTTTATCGAAATAAGCAAAATTTAAATACTTTATTTCCTGTTTGTATAGATGTTTTTGGCAATCAAGTTCTGGGCTATTAATTTATAAGGGAAACGGGAAAAATTTCGGGTTTTTTGATACTTGAGAGATGAGTTAGGTACTTGCAGTTTTTGAAGTCAAACAAATAGAGAATTCATTCATATATGCTAAGAGCGTGTTTAAGCTTAACACTTCGGTCTAAAAATGTCCTTTTTGCAACCACTAGTCGTTAAGAAAATAGTCACTATGCTTTGCAAAATTCCTATTTCCTTGCCTCGAAGGGGCACAAAATGATTGATTTTTATCGCAAAAGTTTAAACTAAACATACTCTATTTCCATTCCTTCAAAATAAGTCGGAATCTGTTGGGTGTTCTTTTAGTGAAATTAGTTATAGGTCAGTTATTCATTTATATACTTGATGATAATGGATTGCCATAGGGTTAATTAAGGATGTGGTCATAGCTTGTTATGAGCTTTGTTTTTCTATCATTATTTGGATAAGATACTTATCATTACCTAATTGGTTAATTTGATTTTTCACGTCAATTTATCTTTCTTCTTATCTTTAGAAGCTAATATAAAAGCAATAAGCAAAATGTCAGACCGTAGAAAATTCCTTCAAAATGCCTCCGCATTGGGCATGGCAACCGTACTAGGGGCCTCCACATCTACCGAGCCTAAAGAAGAAATAAAAGGCAATATTAGAAGAAACCCAATTGGAGTTTCGACCTATTCGTTTTGGCAGTTTAACGGTCCCAAGGAAGATGTGCCTATCGAAATGTGCATTGACAAGGCAGCTGCTATGGGCTTTGATGGCATCGAACTACTTTTAGTACAGATGGCTTCTGAAGAGAATAGCTATTTACAAAATCTCAAGAAGCGCGCCTTTCATGCTGGATTAGATCTAATGGGTTTCAGCACACATCAGGGTTATGTTTATCCTGAAAAAGAAAAACGTGAGGAGAACATTGCAAAAACGATAAAGCAGATAGAATTAGCGTATGCTTTGGGCATACCAACGATGAGATTAAATACAGGTCGCTGGGGAACCTCAAAGAACTTTGATGATCTCATGGCCAATAAGGGTATTGAACCAACATTGGAGGGCTATACAGATGAAGATGGCTTCAAGTGGGTGATTGATTCAATTGAAGCATGTATTCCAACTGCTGAAAAGTGTGGAGTGGTCCTAGGTTTGGAAAACCATTGGGGACTTGGACGTACTGCTGAAGGTGTGAAGAAAATTGTGGATGCTATCGACAGTCCTTGGCTGCAAATGACATTGGATACAGGCAATTTTTTAGAAAACCGTGAGGATCAGCTAAAGCTTATGGCTCCTCAAACATTCCTGGTGCAAGCCAAAACCTATTACGGTGGTGGTAAATGGTATTCACTCGACATTGATTATCCTGCCATAGGTCAAATGATGCGAAATGTGGGATACAAAGGATGGATATCCCTTGAGTTCGAAGGTGTCGAATCTCCTGATACAGCCGTTCCCAAGAGCTTGGAAGTTTTGAGAGATGCTTTCTATTATGAAATTTAGGCGTAATTGAGAGCCTTTATGATTCTTGCTTAGCTCTTTCCTGACTGCTTGAATTGCCTTTAGATCGACTTCTGGTAAAGGACAACGTTAATATATTTGTTCCAAGACATTTGTTTATTCTTTTAATTGTACACAGCGTCAGTTTAGCAGTCGATGTTTCATTATAAACGACATTGGTCAAATAGCAAAATTGATTTCTTTTTAATTGATTTACTTCAATAATTATTACCAATCGAAATCACCTGTCACACAGTTGTGTATACCCAGTAGATTACTTTCTGATGGCTATAACAGCTAATATGAAAAATAGCATAAGAATAATAACTGGCTATTGGGAGAGAAGGGCATAGGACATGTACAACTTCTAAACGGACCTATCTTAACAAAGGATAGTCTCCTATATTTAAAGTAAAAATTGAGGTGAAAAAACTAAATGGTCAAGTTGCAATTATAACGGGAGCAACAAGTGGAATGGGTAAGGCGATTGCTCAAGTCTTTATCAAAGAAGGTGCATCTCTAATTATCTCGGGAAGAAGTAGTAAAAGGGGCATCAAATTAGAAAAGGAACTGAGACAAATTAATAATAATGTCCTATTTGTCTCTGGAGATATAAGTCAATCAGAACAGAATAAAATATTAGTAGATGCTGCATTGTCCAATTTTGGCAAATTGAATATTTTGTCTTTGAATGCTGGCATTCTCGGTCTTGGTGCTTTAACTGATCTTTCGTTAGAAAAATGGCATACCACAATCGATACTAACTTGAGCTCTATCTATTATTTATGTAAATACGCAATTCCAGAAATATTAAAAACAGGAAAAGGAAATATCATAATTAATGCTTCAATTGCTGCTTTTAAAAGCTTTCCAAACCATCCTGCTTATTGCGCTTCAAAGGCTGGAGCAGTCGCCTTAATGAAACAAATTGCTATAGATTATGCACCGAACATACGAGCTAATGCCATATGCCCAGGTCCTGTAGACACACCTTTACTGACAGACTCAGCACAAGCTTTTGAAGAACCAGAACAAGCAATAGATAATGCCAGGAAAAAGACACTTCTCAAGAGACTAGGTGAACCACAGGATATAGCTCGTCTGGCTTTGTTTTTAGCCTCAGACGATTCTTCTTGGATTACAGGGACGACTATTAATATTGATGGAGGAATATTGATTAGTTAAGTAACTCAGGAGCGCTTTGTATTTTGTCATTAGACATTAAAATATCATTGTCCTTTTAAGATAAAACATGGATTGACCGAATGGCACATTAAGCTTTGATATCAGTTACACTATAGGTTCGTTTTTATTTCTTTCCATATCCAGAAAGGCTGTTTTTTCAGAAGAGTGGTCCTATAGCTCTTAATAGAAACCGACAGTTACTTCATTGTTTTCTTCGATGAATATGTCCCAACTCCCTACACTATATACATCTTCATATACAATTTCCTATTCCAGTGTCCATTTCTGCCCAATTATTTAGGCCAGGAAAAAACACTCTGTAGATGGATCATTTGGAAGCTTAAATCTCTAATTCTAGCCTTTCAATCAGGGAGTTTGTAGATCTTTGAATTTCTGTCAGGACGCTTAACTGATTGAAGGTTGATGTATGTGCTAACCTGCAATCTTGTTGAATTTGGTCGTAGAACTTTTTAAAGTTCTTTAGGTTGGCTAAGTCATTTTGTTTAGGAACAAAGGATATATCTTTTGTTATTGTTGGGAGTAATGACGTGATAAATATTTCTGTGATTTCAGCATCAATAGCATTGTAGCGAACATAGAGGTGCTCGTAGTGAAAGATTAGGTCTGCTTTGAGTTGTTTTTGTTTGAGTAGTGAGAGATAATTATTCTGTACAATATTATTATATACTCCAAAACGAGGGAAAAAACTATAAATTCCTCCGTCAAGGTCTCGAAGAAGCTCTGTAATTTCTGCTCGACTCAACTGATCATTGAGGCTCTGGTAATTATTTCCAATAATTATTTCTTCCGCATCACCACATTTTTTAATTTTTTGGAGAATATGAACTAATTCTACGGAGTCTTGTCTTAGACTTGCTTTTAGGTTGATAAAAAGGTCATTTGACAATTTTTGAGTAATTTCTTCCTGTCTCCAATTATTAATCTGAAGTGCCATTAATATCCCTATCACTACAAGAGCAATCTCACCAATAGCATAGAGAAGATACTTTCTTGCACTACCTGAATCAATCAATGACTTTCGTATTCTTCTTAGTAATGTGAGCATCCACTAAAGATAATGAATAGGTGAGAACTGAGGGTCAGCGGAAGGATGTTACCTAAATGGTTGGTTATTCTTTACTCCCGAATTGACAGTCTCAAGAAACGAACATTATTTTATCGCAAACTCATTCCCATTTTCAGATGGGAAACATTTTGAGTTTTTGGATTATGTGATTTCGTAATTTTTGTGCTGCATTTCGAGTATTTTGAGTCCTACTCTTTTGCAGGTTATAGATAATTTGAGCCGCATTTATGGTATTCATGGTTTTACTATCATTTACTAACTTTTGATAAGAAACTGGAACTGCTTCTCCGAATAAATGAAAACTAAAATTGCTATTTATAAAAGGAAGGAACATGTTATGGTAAATAGCATTCAAATATTCCTTTTCCATCAATAAAATTTGGGTATGATGGAAAGTATAATAATTGATAATTTCAGTACGCAAACTATCAGACGAAATTAATTCCATACCTGCAGATTTTAAACTTTCAAAAATTGTGGAGTTTGGATAAAAACCGACCAAAGTAGAAAGCCTTCCAAAATGCTGAGCCAGACTGTCATGATAGGAAGATTTAACTTCTATGTGATTCTCAATGATTTCAAGCCCCGTTGTCATTTTAGTTATGACATCAATGTTAAAGTTTAAATCTGTGATATCTGCCTGTAGTGATTCTTCTATTTCGATTAGCATTACTTTTTCAGCTTTCCTCGCAATTTTATTTTCTTTCCAATTATTCACTTGAAGCGCCAAAAGAATACCAATCATCACAAGGAGAATTTCACCGATCGCATAGAGGAGGTACTTTGATGTACGACCACCTTCAAGTAACCCTTTTCTTATCCGTCTGAAGAATGTCAGCATTCACTAAAAATACAAAAAGGGTAGAGAAGCAAAGATGAAGTAGGACGATGGTTACATTAATGGTTCCTTTTTTTGAGATGGCTGCAAAGGGAGTAAAAAGAAAAGAGGGTTAAATACCTTCAATGGGAGCGTTATGAAGACTTGGCTGCTAATTTGGTATATTTAGCAGTAAATAATTTCGGTCATGCCTACCCACTCATTTGTTTCGATTTCTTTGTCTGCACTATTGATTATCTGTGCTTCATGCTTTCTTAACGCTCAAGATAAATATACCTTTCAGAAGAATTTCTCAAAAGAAGAATTTGAAAATAGGAGAGTCAAAGTTTATGATGCCATCGGCAACAATGGTATCGCCATAATTCAAGGTGCTGCAGATGCAAGGGGATTTAATTCATTTAGGCAATCCAATACATTCTACTATCTATCCGGATTTGAAGCGCCACATGCATACCTGGCGTTGGATGGGAGGAATCGTAGGGCTACGCTCTATATTCAACATCGTAACTCAGGTAGAGAGCGCAGCGAAGGCAAGACGTTGTCGGCAGAAGACAAAGACCTTATCAAAAACCTTACAGGAGTTCAGGAGGTAAAGCCTATTGAAGATATGGCCAGAAATTGGGTATATGGTGGCTTGGTCAGATCTCCGCATCCAGTGATTTACACCCCATTTAGTCCAGCCGAAACAGGCAAAGACAGTAGAGATGAAAATTTGCGATATCAATCCAGCTTGAGCAACGACCCTTGGGATGGTCGAATCTCTAAAGAAGGGAACTTCATCAATTTACTGAGGCAAAGGTATCCTCAATTCGAAATCAATGACCTATCTCCTTTTCTAGATAAAATGCGCAACATAAAAAGCAAAGAAGAGATCGATATGATCAGACAGGCTTCTTATATTGCCGGACATGGATTACTTGAGGCGATGCGATGCACCAAACCGGGTACCTTCGAATATCAAGTAGAAGCATGTGCCCGATATGTGCATCAAATAAATGATGCTCGAAGAGATGGATATTGCGCTATAACTGGTGGAGGCACCAACGCATGGATGGGTCACTACTTCAGAAATAATGATCCTTTACATTCGGGGGATCTCGTGCTTATGGATTTTGCCCCCGATTATCATTACTATACAAGTGACATTACCAGAATGTGGCCAGTCAACGGAAAATTTACAAGTGAACAGCTTGAATTGTACAACTTCGTTGTAGCTTATCGCTCCGCGTTGATTAAACAAATTAAGCCCGGTGTGACCGTCACTAATGTTTTAGAAAATGCAGCAAAAGAAATGAGAAAGTATATTGACAATCATACTTTTTCAAAGTCGCATTACCTAAAAGCCGTAGAAAAGGCTTTGACCTTTCGCGGACATATGCAACACCCTGTAGGTATGGCTGTACATGATGTTGGCAATTATAAAGCCACACCTTTGACCGAAGGAGAAGTCTTTGCTGTGGACCCAATGATCTGGATTCCAGAAGAAAAGCTTTATGTCAGAGTGGAAGATGTGGTTGTAGTCACCAAAGAAGGCGTTGAGAATTTTACAGATTGGTTGCCCGTGAATGCGGAAGAGATCGAAGCAACTATGCAAGAGACGTCAATTCTCATGACAAGGCCCGCTATCCAATCCAGAAATTAATTATATGAACAAGATCACATGGATATTTATCATTTTTATGCTCCAGAACAATCTTGCCTTAAGCCAGAAAGTCGACTTCGAGACCCGTCAATTTCAGAGCGAGCCCAGTCACCCATTTGATGTAAAGCATTACAGAATAAATTTAGATATTGATGCAGATAAACGATCTCTTCAAGGTAAAGTAGACATCCATTTAAAGAGCCTAAGACATGACCTTAAGAAAATCCAATTTCATGCTGAATCCTATGAAATATTAAGTGTACATCAAGGTCTTAAGTCCGTACCTTTTCAACATAAACAGGGCCAGCTGCATATTACATTAAATCACCCTTTAAATTATGGAGACAGCACCTCTTTGCATGTCGAATACGGAATTGATCGTTTTCTAGTAGACCCTACTGCATACGGGATGGGCGCAAATTATCCCCTTGGCATAGGATTCTTTGAAGCTACTCCATCAAGGCCTTCGATATTCAATAGCTATTCTTTTCCTACAGGAGCCAGACACTGGTTTCCATGCTACGACCACCCAAATGATCGGGCTACGCATGAAACAATAGTCACTACCCAAGGTGATCATAAAGTACTAGCTAATGGCATATTGATATCAACTGCAACACATGAAGATGGTAGAGTCTCATATCATTGGTCACAGAATCAACCACACCCAACTTACTTATACAACTTTGTGTCGGGCCCTTATGAAATTGTAGAAGAAGTTTATAAAGAAATACCTGTCAACTATTGGGTCTATCCAGGCGACATCGAGCGTGGCAAACGCACCTTTCATCGCACACCTGAAGTTTTGGGTTTCTTTGAAGATTATTACGGTGTGCCTTATCCTTGGGATAAATTTGACCAAATCATAGTGCCCGGGATCGGTGGAGGTGCTGAAGCTACTACAGCCACCTTAATTGGTGAATCAACTCTACATGATGAAAAGGCGGAAAAAGATTTCCCCAGTCATTGGTTAATTGCTCACGAAGCGGCTCATCATTGGTGGGGCGATTTTGTGAGCTATGCGGATTGGACTGAAACATGGTTAAGCGAAAGCTTTGCAACATATGGTGAGTACTTGTACAGTAACCACCTTTACGGAGCTGAGGAAGGAATCATGAATCTCAGTGAAAAGAAATCAGCCTATTTGAGCGAGGCCTATGACACTTACCAAAGACCCATCCGTTGTCAGCATTGGAACTTTCCCAATGAAAACTTTGATCGACACACCTATCAGAAAGGGGCCCTTGTTCTGCACATGCTCAACAGCTATTTAGGTGAGGATATATTCAGAAAAGTGTTATCGCATTTTCTTCATGCACATGCTTTTCAGCCTGTACGAACACCTGACTTTGTAAAAAGTATATGGGAGGTTACTG
Source organism: Saprospiraceae bacterium UBA7328 (assembly GCA_002471345.1). Classification (GTDB taxonomy): domain Bacteria; phylum Bacteroidota; class Bacteroidia; order Chitinophagales; family Saprospiraceae; genus UBA7328. The sequence continues at coordinate 7,266 of DKPS01000035.1, read as the reverse complement.
GAGAAAACATGCAATGGTTTTTTGATCAATGGATCCTTTCTCCCGGTCATCCTATATTAGAGATCGATCATGAATGGACCGGCAAAGAAACAGTTCTTAAAATCATACAGACTCAGGATACTTCAGAGGGTATTCCCATTTTTAAATTTCCTCTTACTGTTGAAATTCATCATAGTGATGGCATTAAAAAAGAAGAAGTTTGGGTGGATCAAAAAAAATCTATCTTCAGATTTGCAAGTGACAAAAAGCCAAAAGTAGTATTGATCGATCCGGAACATATCCTGCTGAAAGAATGGTCACATCCCAAAACGAAAGAAGAATTACAACTCCAAGTTGCAATGGCTTCACTTCAAGAAAAACTTAGGGCCATTCAACAATTAGAAAAATTTGCAGATGAACTTTCTGTCCAAGACCTTCTAAGTGATCAAGCCCAAAATGCAGACTTTTGGGCACTACGAAAAACGGCACTAACTACATTAAGTCATGCTAAGAATCACAAGGAAATCTGCTTAAGAGCATTAAAGGATAGCCACTCTCGCGTTCGAACCGAATCGGTTCGCATTCTTGGTATTGCAGAAGATGCCGGCTTTGCTGATCTTTTTAAAGATGTATACATGGCTGAAGACAGCTATCGAGTACAGAGCGAAGCTTTGAGAGCACTGGGAAAATTGAAGAACGCTTCAAACAAACATTTTTTTGAAGAAGCTGTGCTCGTTGACTCTCCGAGAGGAATGATCAAAAAAGCTGCTGTGTGGTCGTTAAAAGAACTTTTAAAAAAGTAAAGCTAAGTCAACATTTGAGCGCTAAAGAGGCCGTGAGTTAAACTATACGATCGTTATTCCATGCCCATTTCATCCTTGATAAGTCAGTAATACAAACGGTAATTCGGTCTTATTTACGATCTGAGCTGGAGTCCTGTATTTAGGCGGACTACTGACAACAGGTTCAACGATTGTCTAATTCCTCCCTGATCAGCGCTGAAAGGTCATGTCTTCTATCCATGGCAAGTCTAAAAATACTGGATTGCCACTTTCGGTTTGATAGGAGTGTTCGAAGAATGTGAGTGTACTTGACAGATTTTGTCAAATGATCATAGTCTAATGGTTTCATCTTCCCCCGAAATTCATTTGACCCAAACAGGTCTGTCAAAATGGGGGATATGGTACTGAAAAAGTATTCATCTTGCCTTAAACTTAGTCGATCCACATAGCTCCATTCATATGTTTCTCCCAATGCATCCCGAATAGAGTCATTCTTTATCAAGTGCAAGCCATATGATTTAGGACCTTCGTATGCATTATTGTTTATCGACGGGAAAAACAGCTGAAGAGAACTTGAGAAATGATAGTCTAGTGAATCATGGTAAGGAATTTCTTCCTCAAAATGCCTTAAAATAATGTTGCAAGAAAAGATGGCCTCATTATTTCTGTCAATCCCCCTTTCTAAAAGATCAACTTCCCTTTGTATTGATACTTCCAATTCATTTAGAACTTTTCGTTCAAAATCCGCTTCTTTTTTGAGTTCGTTCCAATTATTAATCTGTAATGCAATCAAAATCCCAATCACCACAAGGGCGATTTCTCCTATGGCATAAAAGATATACTTTCTGGTACTACCACTATTAATCATTGACTTTCTTACTTTCCTTAGGAATGTGAGCATTGACTAAAGATAAGTAACGAAGTATAATTGAGAGATAGATGGTTGGAGAGTTACATTAAAGGTTCGTTTTTCGTTACTGCGATTCACCTAATTCATCCTTGATTAACTGAAGGACTTCTCTACTTTTCTCTAAGGAAGATTTCTCTTGGTTGAAGAAGATACTTTCACGATAGAATTGGATATTCTTCAGTATATTTTTGAGCTCCTGATTCTTTAAGATGGCTGTCGGATCGTTAGGCTTTAAAATGGATACATTATTAATATCCCTTTCACGCTCAAAATGTGACATGATAATTTGAGCAATATTTGGCTTTAATTCAATATTGATTACTCTTGTCATGGATGTCAACATATTATTATAGTTCATCTCAAATAAGCTAATTATCTTCTATCGCAAAATTTTGGATTGAATGATTTCGAAACCACGATTCTTCAAAGATTCTAACGATGAAAATGATAAAGTGGGAGGCAAAATTACAAGTGCTTTTTCCATATGTTCATTTAAACTATCACTCCAATTTTGTCTGCGTTCCATGACATCCAAAATAGTCTTGCAGGATTTTGCACATCCTTTTTGAAATTCATGTAGGTCTTCAATCCTAGCAACGTTCATTTGAATATTGTTCCTCACCTCGTGAAGAAGCTCTTGTTCAACAATTCTGTCCTTCCTCCACTCATTCCAATTATTGATCTGTAAGGCTATCAATATCCCTATGACCACCAGTGCTATCTCGCCTATAGCATATAGTAGATACTTGGGAACCCCTCCCTGACCAAGTAGACCTTTACGTATGCGTCTGAAGAATGTAAGCATTCATGAAAGATAAGGAATAGATGGGAGTGATTGAAGATGGAAGGAGGAGTTACAGAAAACGTTCCTTTCATATTACTTCTGTATGAGAGTCTTTATTCATCTGATAAGTAACTAAGTACCTTAATGGTGATTATGACAGTTTAATCTATTAACTTGGATAGCAGAATATCAAACTGGAGACAAAAATTATGATTATTATCACAGGTGATTTGTTAATAAAAAAAGGCAATATGCAACAAGCCATGCAAATCAGTCAAAAACATGTTGCTCACTCTCGCACTGAACCAGGCTGTATTAGCCATGCCGTATATCAAGACCCTGAAGATACATTACGGTTGTTTTTTTATGAACAGTGGCAGGATCAAGCGGCAATTGATGCCCATTTTGCCTTGCCCAGTTCTCAAGCCTTTGTTGCAGCAGTGAGAACGTTGGTTTCAGCACCACCTAGTTTACATATTTTTAATGCTGAAAAAATTAACTGAGTGTCAGCTGAAAGAGAGTAACATTAAACCTTCCTTTTATGAGACGGAAATCAGAGGAGTAAAAAGAAACGAGGGTATTTTATTATTCCAAACCTATTTCCTGCTGATATCCCAAAAGGATAATCTGATACAAACCCTTTGGAAATTACTCAACTTTCGTAGTGAGCGTGCCCTTGCTTCTGCACGGCAGATTACGTTTCTTGAGAGGCTATTTGTGTTACGGCTACTATCCCAAAGATGGTTAAGACTAGTCCAAGGATAATCAGCCCCCATTCTGATAGAGTGGGAATAGGTTCAACAATTGGTGTTGTACAGGATATGCCCAAACAAGAACAGGTCGAAATGCTCAACCCACCAGAAGTAGCCGCATAAACATTCATGCCGTCCGCATATGCTCCTTCAACAAAATTGCTGCCAAGTCCATCTGCAGTAGTACGGTTGATAAAACATGTTTGGGAAAACGCCGTAAATGATGCAGTGCTAAGAGCAAGAAAAGACAGAATAAATGGAAGTCTTCTGAACTTCTAAAGAGTATAGCTTTTGAGCATAACAGGAAATTCAATATATGAAAAAAAATAATCAACTATTGTACCATAGTGAATTAGATTGTCATCAAAACAAAGAGGACCAATTAACAATGATGAACGAATAAGAAGCAGACGTGAATGGATTAAGAGTTACACAAAACGTTGGTTATAATGAAACACAACATCCCGTGTATGGATAGTAGGGTAGTTTCGAAGCACTTCACTTTCGTTTACCACTAAGCCAAAACAAACGTTTTTACTTTTATTTTTTGTTAAACGTCAAAACTTTGTTTTGGCGTTGCCTACTCAAAGAACAGGACTTTTAATTTATCTCTAATCGCCCTATTGGCTATACATCTTGTTGGTAGCAGTTTTTTTATCATTAAAATCTTTCATTTGAATCGTCCAATTTCCATATTCTATCATTTAGCTCAAATTCTCTAAACATTTCTTTGGCTTCTTCGATTGTCCATTTTGCCCAATCAGGATTTAAGTGATTTCCGTACCATTTTTTTGAGAAGTTCCAAATTCTATCAATTGGCTGAATATCCCCTTTCGGAATGTTATGTTTTTTTGACCACTTGTCAATTTGTTCTTCGCTCTCAAAAACCAACATATTACTACAAGTGTAAATCACATTGTCCCACGCATTTTTCATTGGAATTGGAAAATGGATAAAGTAATTTTTTTCTTGAATTTCTCCGCTGATAATATTTATCTCTATTTGTTCGGTTTCTGCTCCAATTGTTGTCGTTATTTTCACGTCATCTTGCAGCAAAGCCGCAACTCCGAGCGAACACCAAGCACAGTTCCCCCACCATTCTCCATTTTTTGTTTTCACATAAAAATTTGTTGGTGCTAAAGAAAAAGGATGAATTACCCAAACTTTCGGTTCGTTTGGATGAAGAACAACTCCGTGATATTCTTGTAAGTCTTTTAATCCATTAACAATTTCATTATTGTCGACATTTAAGGTCTTTGAAAGCTCTTCGACATTCGGTGCAAACCCTTTGTCAATAATTCCTTTGATTATCGAATAGTGAAGGTTTGAATTTGTTATCATTTATTTTCTTAACTCTCTGTTTTTAAATTGCTACCAACGGAATTATGATACGTGGCGTAACCCGTAGGGTATGCCATCGTCATCATGTGTCATAGGCTGGGATTAGATTTCAATTTTCATTGTATCCAAATTCTCTAGTCATTAAAACATTCTTCCACCAACTTTCTCTTTCTAAAATAGTTTGATCATCCGTTGATGATTTGTATATGTCAAGTATACTGTAATGAAAATTACGTTTTATGTGATCTTTATCTAAATTTTTTAATCGTGCATTTCCACCGTGGCAGGTTTTAATGTACGATTTCCATCTTCCCAATATCATGTTTTCACCGTAAGCAGATCCAATGTACTTCTTGCCGTTTGATTTATCTGTTATTAGATATATACCTTTTTGATTTTGCAGTGCAGTAATCCAATTTGATCTATTTATCAGCCTTTTTAGTTCTTGCCAAGCAACATTTACTTTTTCATATCCAGGAAATATCTCATTGTCAAAAGTATCATCTAAAATTTGGGATACTTCACAAGATTCAATAACTGATTCAGCTTTTCGAATCATTGTTTGAGATTTATTTTTGAATCTTATTACGAGACGTCCTAGATATTTGTCGTATTCAGATAATGGCTCAAATTCATATCCCACTGAATCTAAGAGATTTAAGTCCTTTGTTACTTTGCCTATATGAAATAGCAACCAATAATCCTCGTTAGGTTTGATTTTAACAAAGCCAATAGTGGTTTGACCCTCCTTGTATGATTTGTTTCTTTTATAATTCCAATATTGACCTTCAAGCATTCTTGTAATGTCTCCATTCTTGAATAATTCGATTGGGTTCCAATTATGACCAAACATTAAATTGAATCGAATCTTTGTATTATCAAGATTCTCTATTTTTAATATGTCGTTCAGTTTAATCATAGTTAGTTTTCTGCTTCTTGCCTATAACTACGGGTTGTATATGAGCCGTTTTTAAGGCTTATATACGTTGTTAGCCTTTCGTTATTTCTTTTCAAGTGATTTTACTTCCTCCTCAATGCTTCCAATAAAATATTCAAGTCCATTTATATATACTTTATAAGTAAAAATTTGGGTACGCCTCTTTCTTATAGAGTACATAAGGGCATATAAGAATCCGTCATCATTCAAAAAGGACTTATAATTTATAAATTTATATGGTACGCCACGGCTCCTAACCCAAGTGTTTGTTTCGTCGGATATTAGTTTCTCTCGATCTACTATAATATGTGGTTTTAATAGAGTTTCAAGTTCACGGGCAGATTTAGTGACGTCAGTTATTTTATTAGAGGATTGATTTAGATATAAATAAGCAGTGGCGATATCTTGACGAAGTGTATCATTAGAAATAATTTCAATTCCAATTGATTTTAAAGATTCAAATGCACTCTGTCTTGCCAAAAACTCCTCTTCATCTGTAAGAAGCTTATAATGCTTCGCTAAAGAATCATTATAGCTTTCTTTATGCAGAATTGAATTATAAATGATTTCTGTGCTTTGAAGATTTCTTTCATGGTCTTTGAGGTCACCAATCACATCTTACAAGGCTACAGAGAGTTCTGATTTAATTTCCTTCAATATTTTAATTTCCTGGACCACAAGCTTTTCGTTTTCGCTGTTAGTATTAAGGTTTAAAGCAATAAGGATTCCTATTACTACAAGCACAACTTCACCAATGGCATAAAGTAAATATTTACTAAACCTGTTTTCGGACAGTAATCTTTGGCGAATCTTTCTAAAGAATTTTATCATTTGTTTATTTTATCGGATTAATTTTTAATTTTAGTCAACCTAAAAACTTTTATACTATGAATAAATATTTAAAATTATTACCATTTTTTCTTTTTATGATTACATCTTGTTCCTCAGACGATGAGGATAATAGTGTTGCTTGGGATGAATCTATCCAGGGGGAATTATCTGGAGACTTATTAAATCCAACGTCGGTTAATTTTCAGTTTGGAGACAACAGAATAATTGGTAATTCAACCCCAGCTGAAGGTGCTGAGTGCACCACTTTTCAAGGAGGACCTCCTGTACCTATTATTCCATATTTTCCTAACCATGAATCCTATACTGATGTGTTTACTTTTACTTTAGCTGAAAATCAAAGATTAGCATCAATCACAATTGAAGCCCTTGATGTGAGTCCATATCATAAATTTGAAGACTTCCCTTGTATAGGAAATGTAGAATCACAAAACGGAGCATTTGTAGCGATTAATAACCATGATAAAATTGATTGGAATTCAGATAATGTGATTAATTTTATTTCTCTTCCAATAACATATCCTCTAGTTGGTATTGGTTTTGCTAAAACTGTAAATGAAGATCTTTTGGATAACTTTCAATCAGAATTTCCTCTACCAGGTTATGAAGGAATTAACACTGAAAACCTTGAAATTAGTAATGGAACTTATACTTTTTGGTGGAAAGAAGGGGCTAATAATACTGATTATGTCTTAAACTTTCGTGTGGAATAAAATATTAATTACGGCTCATGAGGTTTCAATTTTAAACCCTATCGTGGCTGAAAATACTTAAAATCTTTATAAGCAATAGTTAGATTATTTACAAAAAAGATATTGAGGATAATTAAAAACGGTTATATTTTAAAGTATAACCGTTTTATTGTTTTAGTAGCGGGAATATTATAAATTTTAAATAGACTTACGTCATTATCCCAAAGACGAAAATTGAAA
>DKPS01000071.1 GCA_002471345.1 Saprospiraceae bacterium UBA7328 | reverse complement strand
AAATCAAATCTATAGCAATTGGAGGAGAGTCAGGATGTGGAAAAAGTACGCTTTCTATAGCTTTACAAAAAACATTAGAGGCAAATAATATTAAAAGTGTAGTCCTTCATCAAGATGATTATTTCTTTCTACCTCCAAAGACTAATCATGAAAAAAGGCTAAGTGATATCAATAATGTTGGGACCTTAGAAGTAGATCTGGCACAAATTGAAAGGCATATTGAAATTATTAAAAGTAGATCATCCAAATCTCTAAAAAAGCCCTTTATACACTATGATTTAGACATAATCAAACAAGAAATATTAGACCTTGATCAAGCCAATGTGGTTATAATTGATGGCACTTATACGATGCTTCTCCAAAATGTAGATATAAAATTGTTCATGTCAAAGGACTTTGTTGAAACTAAGGAATACCGAAAAGCCAGGAAAAGAGATTTTATGTCCCCTTTTAATGAAAAGGTTTTATTATTAGAACATAAAATTATTGCGAAGCAAAAAGCATATGCTCATTTAATAATTGATAAAAATTTGACCATTACTGCTTCTCAAATCATCTAATCATAGATATCAATGACCTTTCAAAGCATTTAAAATTCGAGGAATAAATTGAGAGTAACAGCTTCCTGAAGGGTGCAATCCATCCTCAGCTACTAGACGAGGATCAATAAGTCCATTTCTTGTTATGTCAGTTATGTTTACATATTTCACTCCATATTCCTTAGATATACTTCTATTGATATCATTGTATTTATCTATTTCTTCACTGATTTTGTCAGGGTCTTTTTTTTGACCAAAAGGTGTGAATCCATAATCTGGTATGGAAACTACAATTACATCTTTTACTGAAGCAGCATATGAAATAGCCTGCTCTAAGCATAATCTGAATTCTGAGGGATACTCCATAAAAGGTTTGCCTTGATATTGATTGTTAACACCAATCAAAAGAGTTACAAGATCAAACGTCTTATCTAATCCCTCTTCATTTACAGCCCCCCTTAGCTCATCAGTTCTCCAACCTGTTTTAGCGATGGTCTTCAATTGAATTGATTTGTTTAATTCATTTTCAAGACCGGCCTTTAACTGCTCTGGCCACCTTTCACTTTCAGCTACACTTTCTCCGATGGTATAACTATCACCTAAAGCAAGAATACTTTTAACATTAATTGACTCTTGTGGTGAATTGACTGATGCACATGCAATTAAAAGAAGAATCAAAAAAATCAACCCGCTTATATACTTTTTCATTTTGTTATCTATTTTTTACAATCCACTTCATTCCTTCTTTAATTGTAAGATTGCTCAATTCAGAGGAATACTCATCTATAAAAAGCTGCACCATAGAAGGATTTGTTTTGGAATATTGCCGCAATGCCCATCCACTAGCTTTATTTATAAAGAATTCTTTAGATCCTTTTTGATCTAGGATCAAAGCAACCATCAAATCAAAATCTGTTTTCTCTTTATAAAAAAGCTGATGTATGATACCTGACCTTATGAGCCATAAGTTTTCACTTTGCATCCATTTCTCGATCACTTCCATTTTTACATCAGGAAATTTCATAAAATATGTACCTGCTCCATGGGCAGCTAACCAATCTGCGGTATCCCACCATGATTTTGAAGTTATTAAATATTCCAAAAGAGATAAATCCTCTTTCTCCATAGTTTTAAGATAGCTAGAAAATAAATCCATCGCAACATATTGAACATCCCTAAATGGATACTCCCATAAATCTTTGACCATAGATTTTATATTCTGATAATCTGTCTTTTTATGTGATTTAATGAATGATTTAGTAAGTAATTTTCTCTTTGGGGATTGTATACCATACAATTCGAAATGATCCTTCAGATAACTTTTCATCCTAACGGCATAATCTTCATCTCCATGGGATTTTAAAACCTCCATCACTTCTTGAATAGGACTATTCATTCTTTCTCTCCTTCTTTTTTTCTTTACGACTTCAAAATATCCATTCTTTACTTATCATTGAGAGAATTCAATAAATAAAAAATGACTCCTTTAGCTGAGAGAGTAAGACCTAGATCATTGGATGAGTTCGTTGGCCAAGAACATTTGATTGGGCAAGATGGAATTTTAAGCAAACTTTTAGTATCAGGACATCTTCCTTCTTTAATTTTGTGGGGCCCTCCTGGAGTAGGTAAAACAACTGTTGCAAATCTTATCGCCGAGGCGAGTAAAAGGACATTCTATTCCTTAAGCGCTATTAATTCAGGGGTAAAAGATGTAAGAAGCACTATAGAAAAAGCACAACACACTACTCTATTTGAAGGCCCTAATCCTATTTTGTTTATTGATGAAATTCACAGATTTAGTAAAAGTCAACAAGACTCCTTATTAGGTGCTGTTGAAAAAGGTGTAATAACTTTAATTGGCGCAACTACTGAAAACCCTTCTTTTGAAGTTATCTCAGCATTGCTTTCAAGGTGCCAAACTCTGATACTAAAGCCCCATACCAAAGAACATCTTCAAAGTATATTAAGGAATGCAATAAAGCAAGATGTACATCTCTGTTCAAAAAACATTGAAATCATAGAGGATGCAAACCTTCTGAGATATTCTAGTGGTGATGCACGAAAATTGCTGAACTGCTTGGAGATAGTTGTGAATCATTTTCCAGAGAATACTAAAGAAATAGTGATTACGGATGATATCGTTTCTCAAGTTCTTAAAAGTAATCCTCTCATATACGACAAAGCTGGAGAAATGCATTTTGACATTATCTCGGCATTTATAAAATCAATAAGGGGCAGCGATCCTAATGCCACATTATATTATATGGCAAGAATGATAGAAGGTGGGGAAGACCCAAAATTTATCTGTAGAAGAATGATAATATCGGCATCTGAAGACATTGGAATGGCAAACCCAAACGCCTTGCTTCTTGCAAATGCTTGTTTTGAAGCAATCGAAAAGATAGGAATGCCCGAAGGTCAAATTCCAATGTCTCAATGTGCGGTTTACTTAGCTACTAGTGAAAAGAGCAATGCTTCCTATATGGCAATAAAGAAAGCACGATCAGTAGTAAAAGAAACAGGTAATTTATCAGTTCCTTTAAAACTAAGGAATGCGCCTACGTATCTTATGAAAGAGATTGGCTACGGAGCAGAGTATAAATATGCTCATGATTTTGAAGATAACTTTGCTAAAGATGACTTGCTTCCAAATGAGATTTTAAAAACCCCCTTCTACTTTCCTAAATCTAATAAATCAGAACAAGTCATATCTAACCGAATGAAAGCACTCTGGGGAGACTATTATGAATGGGATAATGAAAAAAGTGATTGATACTAATTCAACGAAGAGAAGATAAAAAGTGATCAATTAAGCTTTGAATGTTACCATACATAGGAGATAAAGAATTTGATTCAAGTTCAGATATATTTACCCATTTAGCAATTTCTATATCTTCTTCCGTTTGAGGAGTCAACCCCATATCTAAGGTTTCCATAAGGTACCAGTAACTCAATTTTATAACCCGTTCTTTAGAGGTACGATAGGTGTGATAAGTGTCTGGAAGAGAGTTTAGAATAGTGAGCTGATTGAGGCCTGTCTCTTCTTGTACTTCTCGAATTGCCGTTTCTTTTCGCTTCTCACCTTTTTCTTTTTTACCTTTCGGTAAATCCCAAGAACCTCTTCTAAAGATAAGAAGTACTTCTCCTATGGTATTCAAAACTAATCCACCACCGGCTTTGATCACCTTAAATAATGAAAAGAAATCTTCTTTTAGAAGATTTAAATTTTTATGATGAATATAAATATTAAGAGATTTCTTTGTCTTTTCAGCCTTATCTATGAAGTTAAGCAGATATTTTGACTTCTCATTGTATTTAAAAATAAGAGCATTGGCATCCTTTTTATAGAAGTCCAATAAAGCGCTTTTTATGAGAAAGATTCTGCTCTCATTTATGTGAATTTCGTACATTGCCGTCTACAGATATGAATGAAAAATTACTATATAATTTAAGTGCAAATATTGCAAAAAAATTATTAGAGATTGATGCCGTAAAATTACGACCTGAAGAACCTTTCCAATGGGCTTCTGGTATTCTTTCTCCTATTTATTGTGACAATAGAAAAACATTGTCCTATCCTCATATTAGGAATGAAATAGCACAAGCTTTTGCAGAAACTGCAAAAGATTATATGCCATTTGATACAATTGCAGGTGTTGCTACTGGAGGAATTGCACATGGAGCTTTGGTAGCCGATAGACTAGAAATGCCTTTTATTTATGTGAGATCAGGCAAAAAGAAATATGGGACAGGTCAGCAAGTGGAAGGTGAATTTACTTCAGGTCAAAAATGTTTAGTAATAGAAGATTTAATATCTACTGGAAAGAGTAGTCTTGAAGCTGTAGATGCTTTAAGGTCGGTTGGGCTTGTGGTAGAAGGAGTAGTGTCCATTTTCACTTATGAATTTGAGGAAGCTGTCGAGGCATTTAAGTCAAAAGACTGTAATTACAGGAGTTTATCTGGATATAGTGCCCTTTTGAAAGAAGCTATTGAACAAGGAATTATAAAAAAGGACGAATTAAAAAGCCTCCAAGAGTGGAGAAAGAACCCAAGATCATGGAAAAAATGAGTGTTGCTGACAAGAGAGCTCAAGAGTTTTTAAAAGAATACATCAATAATACTTCACCGACTGGTTTCGAAGCACCAGGCCAAAAACTGTGGTTGAAATACCTAGAACCATTCATGGACGAATGGCAAATTGACGATTATGGTACTGCTGTGGCTACTATTAATCCAGGCAAAGATTATAGCGTTGTTATAGAAGCTCACGCAGATGAAATATCATGGTTTGTGAATTACATCTCTGACAAAGGAATGGTAAGAGTGATTAAAAATGGTGGGTCTGATGGTACAATAGCCCCGTCTAAAAGAGTTATCATTCACACAAAAAAAGGCCCAGTGGAAGGTGTTTTCGGATGGCCAGCTACTCATCTTAGGGGTGCGAAACATGAAGCAAATACTCCTACAGTACAGAAAATATTTTTAGATGTGGGTGCCAGTAATAAGGAGGAAGTTATTGATATGGGTATCGATGTAGGTTGTGTAGTAACTTTTGATGATGACCTTATCATCTTGAATGACAAATATTATTGTGGCAGATCATTAGACAATAAGATTGGTGGTTATGCTATCACACAAGTGGCTAGAAAAATAAAAGAGAACAAAATTGAGCTTCCATTTACTTTGCATGTAGTGAATGCAGTTCAAGAAGAAGTTGGTCTTCGTGGTGCTAAAATGATTGCTAATAGACTAAAACCTAATGCCGCTATAGTCACTGATGTAACTCATGATACCAGCACTCCTATGATTAAACCTGTGGAAGAAGGCGATATTAGATGTGGAGAAGGCCCTTCTTTGGCTTTTGCACCTGCCGTTCATTATAAATTACTAGACTTAGTAATGGAGGCCGCTGCAGAACATGAAATTCCCTATCAGCGTAGTGCATACTATAGAGCAACCGGAACCGACACAGATTCATTTGCGTATTCTGATAGCGGCATCCCTTCTGTACTACTATCTATGCCGTTAAAATATATGCATACTACAGTGGAAATGTGTGACAAAGGTGATGTAGAGCATATCATCAATTTAATGTATCAAACATTATTAAAGATCACACCAAAGACTTCCTTTAAGTACTTTGATAAATTATAAAAGATTGTGATCAGGAGGCTGATTCACTTCTATGTTTTTTCTAATATTCATATTAGTCTAGCAGCTGCTCTTTTTGTACTATCAAGTTTCGCAGTATTTGAAAAAAGCATAAACTGGCCTTATGTCTTATTTATAGCTTCAGGGACTTTTATTATATATGGTCTCCATCGATACATTGCTTTGAGCAAAATAGAAGTTGACGATAGATCCAACCGACATTTGATCTTTAATAATAGCCGCTCCTTAATACTCGTCCTTTCTGGAATTGCTATGCTTATAGCGACCTCATCTTATTGGTTTCTTCCTCTTTATTTGAAGAAAACCCTACTCCTACCCATTATCATTTCAATTGCTTATGTGATACCAAGTTTTCAGAATAAAAGGCTTAGAGATCTTCCATATCTAAAAATATTGCTTATTGCAGTTGTATGGTCTTTATTCTACATTCTCCCAGTCCTAAATAGCAATAGTCAAACTCCATTTGTATTCTTTGAAAAGTTTTTGTTCATTTTGGGATTGACCATTCCATTCGATATTAGAGATCAGAAAGTGGATGCTCAAACTGGATTAAAGACTTTAGGAAATTCTATTAAAACTCAATCGGCTCTGAATCTTTCATTTTTACTTTTGTTTTTATCATCATTAATTGTATTATTCTTATACAGATCTAATATTTATCAACTGTCAGATGCGCTTCTAATTGTATTTAATAATTTGATAGCATTGGGACTGATCTCACAGTGCCGAGGAAAAAGTGACATTTATTTTTTAGCATTGCTTGATGGAATCATTTTGACTCAAGGATTATTTCTAATACTCATTAATTAATGGACAACATGATATTAAGAAGATTACATGCTCTTTTCAACTCAGAAGTTTATCACGGTTGGGGTAAAGAGAAGTCTTATTTTGAAGGATGGTACTATAAATTAGTAAGTAAAGATGAACAACACATTTTTGCTATAATCCCAGGAGTCGCAATGGATAACAAAGGCTCCAAGCAAGCATTTGTTCAGGTTTTGGATGGAAAAACTAATAAAGCTCATTACATCAAGTATAAGTTTGAGGAATTTATGGCTCAGCCAAATTCTTTTGACGTCAAAATTGAGAACAACTCATTTACATTAGGTTCGGTTGAATTAGATTCAAAGATCATTAAAGGCAAAGTTCATATGACTGAAAATACGCCATGGTCCAATGAATGGTATTCTCCTGGAATTATGGGACCATTTTCATTTGTACCATTTATGCAATGCTACCATGGCATTCTCAGTATGAACCATTCATTAAATGGGAGTTTGGTGTATGATGGAAAAGAAATTTCTTTTGACGGGGGAAAAGGATATATGGAAAAGGATTGGGGACGCTCTTTCCCTT
>DKPS01000282.1 GCA_002471345.1 Saprospiraceae bacterium UBA7328 | reverse complement strand
TATTGGATTTATTGGATTTATTGGGATTATGGGTTTGACATTGAAAGCAAATCATGAATTTTGGGATTCAGATTTGTAAGATAGCGATTAATCATGATGCTGCAAGTTGGCCAGAGTGAACAACGATAATTCACCTGTGATTCCTGCCACTTGAGGTTTTTTTAAGAAGATTGAATTTCCCAACTACTGAAAAACGTAAAATTTAGATGTGCTACTGATTATTATACTTCTTCTGGCCTCTTTCTTCCCGTCACCTTCTCATACACCATCCAAAGATCCATTTTAGGATCAGGATCTAATCCCTTTCCCATTCGAACTAGCTGGAATTGATGCCAAGGTGTCTGAAGCATACCAGTCATATCTATCTTATCTACACCAGTAATCAGATCAGGAACAGAGCAGTCCATCATTTTACCACTCAGAAGGTCCTTTGCTACATCAGGAAAAACACAAAATGGTCTACCTAAACCTACGAAATCCAGTTCACCATTATCTACCGCTTTTTCCATCGTGTTGATAGTTCTGAAACCTCCAGTTAACATCAGAGGACTTGATATTTTATCCCTTACCTTTTTAATAAAATCTATAAAATATGCTTCTCTCTTAATAGTGCTTTCTTTATGTTGAGTACCCACCATCGCCGCTCTTTCATATGTTCCTCCTGATACTTCTATCATATCCATACCAGCTTCATCTAGCATTTGTATTACCTCCATAGACTCCTCTTCAGTAAATGCCCCTCTTTGGAAATCTGCTGAATTGATCTTTATTCCTAACGGAAAATCAGCTCCTACTTTGGCCCTCATATTCTTATAGATCTCCATGACAAACCGCGATCTATTTTCTAAACTTCCACCCCATTTATCTTTTCTAATATTAGTCAAGGGAGATAAGAATTGATTTACCAGATAGCCATGTGCTCCATGAATTTGTGCTCCTTTCATTCCTGATTTTTTAGCAATCAGTGCTGCAGTAGCATATCGTTCTATCAGGTCTTCTATTTCATTCTCAGGAAGAGGCCTTGGTTCTAAGTATAACTTACTGGGCATTCCTATATTAGAAGCACTTACAGGTGCTTTATCCAAATATATAGGTGCCTGTCGTCCAGGATGATTGATTTGCATCCATAAGTGAGTACCATATGCTTGGGCACTATCAGCAAGTTTCTTGTAGTCATCTAAAAATTCATCATCCTCAGCGATCATTACATTAGCATTAACCAGATGATCCTTGTCTACCATAGTATTGCCTGACATAAGGATACCTGCACCTCCTTTACCCCATCTTTCATACAAATTGAATAGGGCATCAGATGGCCTTCCATTTGCCTCAGCTATTCCTTCACTTAATGCTGATTTTACTATTCGATTTGATATTACACTACCATTTGGGAGTGTGAAAGATTGACTTAGAATCCTTTTTGTCATATTCCTTTTTTGAGAAAAGTGGTAAATGTAAAATTCCCTGATTGCATTCTAATCATAGATTATAAAAATTTATCTAGCTTAGATAAAATTCATACTATGACTAAGCGAAGAACATTTCTTCATAATGGGGCAACTCTAGCTGCATCTATGCCATTCCTTCCTTTTCTGGATAAATTTAAATCTCAATCCATTGGAAAAAATAGAGTGAATATCTACGCAACGAATTGGGGCTTCAAAGGTGATTTGGATGAATTTTGCAGTAAGGCTAAAGAAAATGGATATACTGGAATAGAGATTTGGACTCCACATAATCCAAAAAGCAAGAAGGCCCTCATTGATGCCATTACAAAATATGACCTGAGGTTAGGATTGCTTTTTGGTAATAGCAACAATTCTTTTGACTCGCATTTCAGCACCTTTACTTCCACTCTTCAAAATGCCCTAGATCTTAAACCTGATTTTATAAATTGCCACAGTGGGCGAGACTATTTCTCCTTTGATGAAAACTGTAAGATTATAGAATTTACTTTAGACAAACAGAATTCTTCAGGTATTCCTATCTATCATGAGACACACAGGGCTAGAATTCTATTTGCAGCACACATTGCAAGACAATTTTTAGAAAAATATAATGATCTCCATGTCACTCTAGATATATCGCATTGGTGTTGTGTCCATGGTTCTCATTTAGGAGACCAGGAAGAAGCTGTCAAATTGGCTTTATCTAGAACTGGTCATGTGCACTCTCGTGTAGGTTTTAATCAAGGACCTCAAGTACCAAATGTCGATGATCCACAATATCAAGATATCATTAAGACTCATTTTGGGTGGTGGGATGATGTTGTGAATGATTATGCAGACAATGAAAAGGTTCTTACCATGACTACAGAATTTGGTCCACCTCCCTATATGTGGACTAAAGCTTTTGATGGATCACCCGTTGCTGATAATTGGGAGGTAAATCTGAAAATGAAAGAGCTTTGGGAACAGCGATATATGTTATAATGATTTATCCACGTCTCCATTTAATTTCCAATCAGCAAGAGTTACCACAGAATTTAATAGATAGAATATATACTTAGCTACATTCGCGATATTGACTAACATAATATTCTTTATAAGCTGAATCACATTATAAATTGCCCAGCTCAACCATGTCTCCTCATATTTGAACGCATTTGCAAAATTGGCTCCAAGTGATATACCAAAGGTCAATGAAACTACAATGAGAAATGCATGATCTGTTTTACCACCAAAGAGGTATGCTCCTAAATACACTAGAGCAAATCCTAAAATCATTCCAATAAAAGCAATCAAATAATAATGTCTATCCCTTTTCCTGACAGTTACACCATTATTCCATCTGAACACAGAAAAACTATTGAGAAATAGTGAAATAGGATAAGTAATTATAGCAGAATGGTTGCCAAACAGATAATCAATAGTGCCAGAGCTGGCAGAGGTAGCCACTCCAATCATATTACCCACATTGTTTTGCTTTCCTATTAGTCTAGCAGATAATACGGAGAAGATAGCACCTATAATAGACCATAGACCTAAAGGAATAGCTCCATTCTTGATTTGAGGCCACAAATCAGAAATGGGAATACCAAATGTCATTTCTCCATTCTGATAATATGTGCCATGGAAGTCTCGCACAATACATGTTCCTAATATTAAAATCACACCAAATAAATCTATGTATTTAGAATGAACAAGGCTTCTTACAAGAGTTTTAGTATTCACTATATGAGATTGACATCAGAAAGATAAAAGGATGTATGAAAACTCTACTTAAGATTAACAAAAAAAGCACCAATGATTATCTTCATTGATGCTTACTTACTATTCGGTTTAGAATGGATAGGTTAAGACAAAAATTCTACTTTGCCAGAATTGATATCATACATTCCTCCTATTATTTCTATTTCCCCATTATTTACCATTTCGGCAAGTACAGCGCTTTCATTAAGTATTCTTTGAATATTGAGATTGACATTTTTTTCTGCCACTTCATTTACAAAAGATATATTAGCAGATGTTCTTTGATCCACCTCGGATGGTGAAGTTACGGTTTCCACTGCAGGTGAAATCTTCTCTAACATCGCAGTCAAATTACCCAACTTAGCATGATCACATGCTCCTTTTACCGCCCCACAACTGGTATGGCCTAAAACAACTATGAGAGGTGTACCCGCCAATTTACAGGCAAATTCCATACTTCCTAAGATATCCTCATTTACAAAGTTTCCGGCTATTCGCACACTAAATATATCCCCTATACCTTGATCAAAGATCAGTTCTGACGACACCCTAGAGTCTATGCAACTTAATACTGTTGCAAAAGGGAATTGTCCTTTGCTTGTGTCCTTTACTTGTGTATTTAAGTTTCTATTAGCTTTTTGACTATTTACAAACCTTTCATTTCCAGCTTTAAGAATGTCTAGAGCTATCTTTGGCGAAACAGATTCTTGAGTGGATTTGGTTTGTGTTATGGTGTTGAATTCTAATATATTCATTTTTATATTTTTAAATGTTATCAATAATAATTGGCTTATGCGGCCTTTGGTCCAAGTTTGAAAAATTCGATATAGCTATTTGGATTGACTACTGTTCCCCTTTCTGAAATTAACTTTACATCTATATCTCTATTTCTAGCTTTTAGATTGAAATCTTCAAGAATTTCAACAATATCATTATCCAGATATCTGGTTTTTGTCACATCCAGTTCTAGATATGACTCTCTTTGTAGCTGGTCCAGTTCTTTGAGGATTGCTCCTTTGTTAAAAAAAGTCACTTCTTCAGCAAGAGTCATTTTGACCTTTCTCTTTCCATTACTCTTGTCCTCAATATGCAGAAAATGAGAGTTTTGGTAACTCTTAAATAAAATAACGATGACTCCTACGGCTAACCCTAATCCTATACCAATCAATAGATCAGTGAAAATGATGCCCAATACAGTCACAATGAAAGGCACAAACTGCTTCCAACCCATTTCATACATGATTTTAAACAATTGAGGTTTTGCCAGTTTGAATCCTACAATTAAGAGAATAGCCGCTAAAACAGATAGAGGGATCATATTCAAAATCCCAGGTATAAGTACCACAGAAAATAAAAGAAGAAAACCATGAATAATTGCCGACATTTTTGACTTGCCATTAGACTGAATATTCGCAGAACTTCTGACTATCACCTGAGTAATAGGAAGCCCCCCTATCATGCCAGAGATAATATTACCTGTACCTTGCGCTAACAACTCCCTATTGGTAGGTGTTACTCTCTTTCTAGGATCTAATTTATCAGTTGCCTCTACACATAATAGAGTCTCCAAACTTGCAACAAGAGCAATTGTAAATGCCGTAATCCAAATAGCTGGATTACCTATCTCTGAAAAATTCGGTAGGCTAAATTGTCCAAGAAATGATGAAAAATCCTCAGGAACTGGTACACTTACTAAGTTATCATTTGTTATTGCCAAAGTGGAATGTCCTGTCGTCAAATTATAATATAGGATTCCCAAGCCTACAGCGACTAAAGGGCCTTGTATTATCGTAAATATCTTCCCTCTTTTGCTCAAAATTTTATCCCAAAGCAATAAAACAGCAAGTCCGATTATGGCAATCACTGTAGGCCCTAAGCTTATATTTTGAAACATCAGAAGAATCTCAGAGAAAGTATTTTGCCCATCTACTTGCAAGAAAGCAAAATCACCCTCTGGATTAGAGTCATACCCAAAAAAATGAGGGATTTGCTTTAGAATGATAATTATACCAATCCCTGTAAGCATTCCTTTAATGACAGAAGAAGGAAAGTAATATCCAATGATTCCAGCTTTGAGGAATCCAAAGACCATTTGAATAACACCACCTAAGACAACTGCCAAAAGAAAGTTTTCATAACCTCCTAATGCACCAATTGCGGTCAATACAATTGCAGCTAGTCCGGCTGCAGGGCCACTTACTCCTATTTGTGATCCACTTAGAGAACCCACGACTATTCCTCCCACAATACCTGCAATGAGGCCACCAAACAATGGAGCTCCACTTGCCAATGCGATACCTAGACATAATGGCAAAGCCACGAAAAACACAACTATACTTGCAGGAATATCACTTTTTATATTATGGAATATTCCTTGCGAATTATTTTTAGACATATTATTATATATTATATGTAATTGTCTCATTAAGAATACAATAACTATGATTTTCTTAATGAAAGTCTTAAATACTATGAATAGAAAAATGATTGAGAATGATAAACTAAATCTGCTCTGGAGGAGGTGTTTGGATATCTGGATATATATTTTGAAGGATTGAAAAGTTATACATATCTAAATCAAGTGAAGAAGACAGATCACTTGATGGATCTTCGTTTTCATTCAAAAGAATAAGGTTTTTCTTATCCTTCTTTTTGTCTTTTTTCGATTCAGAGCTTTCTGTCCATTCAGTAATCTCATTTTCCATTAGCATAGGAAGTTCCATCAACATACTTACAGAAAGTAATGATAAAAGAAGTACAGATAAATATTTTCTGAATTGAGTTGTTCTCATCCGAGTAATGAACTCATTTCGAAAAAAAATGTTTTTGAGAATCAAAGTTTTTTTGCAGCATGAAAGAGACTCTAAGCAAAATTTAAAATATATCCCAATACTCCACCTCCAACAATAATCCATAATGGATTAATCTTCTTAACAAAAAAATAGACCACAAAACTTACAGTTGCAATTATTATAGTCTGCCAAGAAACCAAAATACTTTCTGCCATTTTAAATGTCACGGCAATCATTACAGCAACGGCCGCAACATTCACAGCTTCTAAAAATGAAGTAAGTTGAGGGTTTTGTCTAATCTTTTTAACAATAGGGTTCAGTAACCAGACGTAAAAAAAAGATGGAATGAATATACCTAATGTAGCCAGTACCGCACCAGATATTCCTCCTACTTTGTAACCAATAAAAGTAGCTGTGGATAATACTGGCCCAGGAGTAATCTGACCGATAGCAATAGCTTCTACTAAATCAGAATGTGTCAGCCATCCCAAGTTATCTATCAACTCTCCATCTAGATATGCAAATAAAACATAACCACTACCAAAGAGTACCGCTCCGACTTTAAGAAAGACAAAGAATAGCTTCAATGGAGTATATGAAGCTGAAGTGACAATGAGAGCTGGTAATATAGCTAATACATTCAGTCTCTTAGATGGAATGAGCATACTTAAACAAAGTGCAATAAAACCTGCAGCGAGAATTGCCAAAATCTCATTAATCCCGAGAAGAGATGCAATAAGTACTATGACTCCAATAGCAAGTAGGAGGTAGTTTTTAACTGCTTTTTTACCCAACTTGAATATGGCTCCTGCAATAAAAGAAAGCACAGATGCTTTGATGCCGGCAATGATAGGTGCTGTCCATGCCAACTGACTGATATTCTCAAAGAATATGGCTACCAGAAGCGTAATCAAGACTGCAGGAAAAATAAAGCTCATTCCTGCTACAAATAAGCCTCCCACTCCTGCCCTGTGATATCCGCAATGCATGGTCATCTCTGTAGAATTGGGGCCTGGGATTAGGTTTGTAGCCCCCATATAATCTAGAAACTGTTCAGTAGAGAGCCATTTTTTGCGCTCTACAAGATCATCCTGCATCATTGCAACATGAGCAGCTGGTCCTCCAAAAGCTATAAACCCTAACTTAAAAAAATATTTGAAGACGTCCTTTAATTTGGAATTCATAGATCAGATTCTATCAATATTCAGAAATCAAATTTCGCCAACAATGGCCTCATTTATATTCATAACATGATCCCCTATTTTCTCCAAAAGAGAAAATAGATTATTGAATAATCTCGATGATTGCACATTGTATCCAGATTTGCCAATATTATTCAAGTCATAATCTCTTAACTCATCTCTCTTAGTATTGATCTCACCTTCTATTTGCATTGCTTTATCTAATGTAACAGATTCATATCTTGGCTTACTAAGATTATTTACCAAGACTTCAAAAGACTTGTCTATTAGATCCAACATTCCATTGAGCCCTTCTAATTGATCCTTATTAAAAGACAAATCAGATTCAATTTTTCTCTCATAGATCTTTGAAGTCTGATAAAACACATCCCCTATTCTCTCTAGGTCATTACATATATTTATCACACTTCTGAGTTTGGCACTTGTAAGTGGAGTGACTTCCTCTTTTGCCAATTTCGTGATGTACTCAGTGATATCTACTTCTAATTGATCTGTAATTTCCTCATACTTCCTTAATTTTTTAAGCATTTTATTCTGCTTCTTACTAGAAAGTGCTGGTTGCATCAACTTCCTCAAATAATCCGTCATACGAGCAGTGACCTGTCCGAAATGAGCAGTTTCCTTTTGAAGCTCAATAGTTGCTAATTCTGGTGTGAGAGTTGTTGTAGAGATAAATTTAAGACCAACCTCTTCATCATCTTCAGCCGTCGGTTTGACACTCCATATAGCACCTTTTACAAGCCAAGGAACAAATCCTAATAGCAAAAGAACATTTATAAGATTAAAGAATGTATGAAAAGCTGATAGTCCTATCGGCATATCTTCTGGAGAGGTATAGGGATTTCCTATTCCAAATACATTTTCTACAAAACTGGCAAGGAATGGAAGAATTACTGGCATTAAAATTACCATCCATGTGACGCCAATAATGTTGAACATTGAATGAATACGGGCTGATCGTTTAGCATTTGTATTTCCAACAATAGATGCTAATTCTGCAGTAATAGTAGTTCCAATATTTTCTCCCAAGATCATGGCAGCTGCTACATCAAAAGGTAACCATCCCTGAGCACACATCGTCAATGTTACAGCCATTGCAGCACTACTGGATTGAACTATAATAGTCACTAAAGCTCCAACCAACACAAAAAACACTCTTGAAAAGAACCCCCATTCAGTAAAGCTCTGTAACCAATTCAAAGCATCTGTATTATTTTTTAAATCTGGAACAGCACCTTTTAAATAACTCAACCCCAGAAAAAGAATGGCAAATCCAATAATGAATTCTCCCCAATATTTGAATCTGGTTTTATTTGAAAAAAGCATGGGTAGGCCTACTGCAAATAATGGTATTGAATATGCACTCAATTTAATTTTAAAGCCTAAAATTGATATTAGCCATCCAGTGACTGTGGTACCAATATTAGCCCCCATCATCACACCAGCTGATTCTACAAGAGACAATAACCCAGCATTCACAAAACTCACCGTCATTACTGTAGATGCCGAAGATGACTGTACCAATGCAGTTACCAAAAACCCAGTAAATACACCGAGGTAACGATTTTTAGTCATTGTTCGCAATATTGATCTCAATTGAGATCCTGCTGCTCTTTGTATACCTTCACTCATCATCTTCATACCAAAAATAAAGAAGGCCAGTGACCCTAATATTTGTAGAATTGATCCTATTCCGATACTCATAATCTAAATTTTAGTTGGTTTTATACATCAGTTAAAAGTGCATATCCGTTTGAAATCTGAAATATTTAAGATCTGCACCACCGTCTACATTTCTATAAGTGTAATCCGTTTGAACTTTTAATTTATGGCCTACTATATACTTTGAAATACCCATGGTGTATTCCTTTTCAGCATTTGCAACATTGATATCAGGATTATTAGTAGTATATCTCATCGTGAACTCCCAATTAGAAGGAAGGTTATATCCTGCTACTACATTTACTGCATTTCCGGTGTAGAATGTCCCTATATTATTACCCTCATTGTCAAATACGGATGGAATTTCGTCTCCAGTATCTCTCTGAGCATACTCAGCCATGAGAGTCAAGCCTTGGTACTTAAACATCATATCAAGAAAAAATGTATTGAGGTCTTTTCCAAAATATGATCCTGATTCATCAGTAATAAAGCTCCCGCCTCTTCCTCTAGATCGCACAGCATTGTTATTATTGTCATAACTCATTGCAAGTGAAAGTTTAGGAGTACTTTCTCGCTTGGTGGCTCCACCTTTGTAATCACCTTTACTCTCAAAAGCACCAAAAGGAAATAATTCCATTTTAAAAGCATATCCATATCCATCAAAATGGCCAGCTGTCACATTTCTTCCTTCACCACCAGTGATGGCAAAAGTTTCCTTTACTAAAAATTTATTTCCTATCAAATGATGATGAAGTAGCTGGAATCCCACATCACGATCTGTAGTATATCTACTGTTTAGTCTAGATCGATCTACTAATTGTAGGTCTCCAGATGAAATTACTCTTTCCCTATTTCCAGGTAACTTTCTTTGTCCAAAAAGGATAGACCAATTTTTATAAAAATTGTAACTCAATGATGCATCTAAAATGAGGTTAGCTGCCTCACTAAATTCAGAACCACTACCTCCTGAAAGATCTCTATTTGAAAGTGATAGCTCTGCTTTGAATTGAAGTTTTGGGTTGAGGATAAATCCTCCAAACTTCAACCTTGATCTTCTGATGAAGAATTTTGCATTCTTTTCGGAAAAATCACCTGTTGAAACGTCCTCCTTCCATTGGTGATCAAATAAGGTTTGGATTCTGAATCCAACTTTCATTTGATAAGATGAATCTTTTCCATTGATGGTAATCCCTTTACCAAATTTATCAGCACTAATTTGACTACTTACGACTAAGGAAATAAAAATCAAGAGGATGCTGAGAAACAACTTTTTCACTGCCCAAAAGTATTTTGCCCAATATTAAGATAATGTTATCAATTAATACTCGATGTGCAAATTGAAAAAAAAGGTAAAATAGCGATATTAAAATAATAGGACATAGAAAAGCCCTTACAATTCTGTAAGGGCTTCCTTCAATAAACGTCCTACATGAAGAGGCAAACCCTCTCATCTTATATAGCAATAATTATTTGGGCAAAACTACTTCATCAATGACATGCACATATCCATTAGACCCTTTCAAATCAGTAGCTGTTATCTTTGAAATTCTTCCTTTTTCATCTTTTAAAATGACATGATTGCCTTTCATAGTAGCAGTGAGAGTCCCGCCTTGTACAGTTTTCATGGTGAATTTTCCACCTGATGCATTCATAGCTGCTATAAGGTTTTCTGCTGAGACTTCCGCTGGGATGACATGATAAGTAAGGACATTGACCAAATCACCTTTATTTTGAGGCTTCAATAAAGTTTCCACTGTTCCTGCAGGTAGCTTTTCAAAAGCCAAGTTTGTGGGAGCAAATACGGTGAAAGGGCCGTCGCTTTTAAGGGTCTCTACCAGGCCAGCTGCCTTTACTGCTGCTACTAAAGTAGTATGAACATCAGAAGATATCGCAATATCTACAATGTCATCATGGGATCTAGAATATGACATGACTTTAGTCTTTTTATGACATTGAGCCAACACTGCTGATGATGCGAAAAGTGAAACCAAAAAAAATGAAACAAATATCTTTTTCATAATGATTAAAAGTTTTAATTAGATAAATAATTGAATTACACATCTACATACCAGAAAAGTCTCTACTTGGATTTTTTTTGCAACTATTTATTTTAAAATGAGTTATCCATATGCTCATAGCATGAAAGACTAACATCATTATTACATATGGAAGAGTCTCATTATCAAAGACTTATCACAGCATTAAAAAAAGGAGAAGAAAAAGGCATAACCGAAATTTATGATCTTTATGCTGATGCATTATTTGGTGTGATTCACCGTATAGTAACAGATGAAGGACAGGCATCAGATTGCTTGTAGGAAGTATTTTTAAAAATTTGGGAGAATGGAAAGAGTTATGACTCTGATAAAGGGAGGCTTTTCACTTGGATGTCTAGAATAGCAAAAAACACTGCGCTAAATGTAATAGAAAGTAAGGGATATAAAAATCAGAAAAGAATCCAAACAGATGAAAAAATTGTATCTATTAATGAGAAATATTCCACCACAGATAAGTCTGAATGGATGGACCTAAAAGGAATAGTAAATCAGCTGCCTGAGAAATATCAAGAAATTATTTTCTATTGTTATTTCAAAGGATACACACAAAAAGAAGTAAGTGATGAGCTGAACATTCCACTTGGTACAGTGAAGACAAGAATAAAAGATGCTCTTAAGAAATTGAGAACGATTTATAATTATGAATTTAAAAACATTGCCATCCTTGTGATGGTATATTGGTTGTGTTGCTAAAGCAAGGAAGGTATGGATAAAGAAAAGATACTACAGTCCAATCTATTAGAAAAATACGCTGCTGGAATTGCATCCAAGATGGAAGAAGATATGGTGCATCAGGCTCTGAGTTTATTCCCTGAATTGAGATCAGAACTAAATCAAATAGAACTGTCACTTGAGAAAGTAGCAACAGAAAATAAGATAAAAGCTCCCGAAAGAATAAAAGCCTCAATTTTACAGGAAATTCAAAATAGGAAGGACTCTCCTAAAGTGACTCCTATGCAATATTCACAAGTCATCAAAAGTCCAATAAATTGGAGCGCTATGGCCGCCACTTTGATCATTGGCGCAGCTGTGAGTGGAGTATTTGGATGGCTAAACCATCAAAATCAACAGGCCGAGATATTACAGTATCAAAAAGAGCTCAGTATTCTGAAAGATGAATGTGAGAATGATAAAATGCTATTTGCTTTCACCAATGACATCAATACTCAAAAAGTCTCACTGAGAAATGATGATCAAGGATTTACCGCGCTAGGATATTGGAATCAAAATAAAGAGAAAGGTTTGCTTCAGACTCTAAATCTTCCATCTATAAAGGAAAATCAGTCCTATCAAATATGGGCTGATGTTAAAGGTGAAATGATAGCAGTTGGATTAGTCGAAAAGGATGCATTTGTCGCTAATAGTTTTGTCGATTTGAAATATCTTGCTCAGGCAGAATCCATCAATATTACTATCGAACCCAAAGGAGGGAGTGATAAGCCCACTGTATCTAATTTGATTTTGTCAGGTACTATTTGAAATCGATGATCACTTATTAATTCAGATACTGTAAAGGAACTTTGCGTTTAATTAGCATTATGTATTCAGTGTAATTTTTAGGATCATAGAATACAATACTATCTGTATATGTAAGAAAGATCGAGTCTCTCTGAGGATGAGATAATATTGAACTTTCAAATGTCTCAAAGTATCCATCCATATCAAGAGTATCCTTAAATGTCAGGTCTGGTATACTCAGTTTTTCGCAGATATTATTTTTAGCCTCACTTTTAAAGTCTTCCTGAAGATTTAAAGAAAACACTATAATAATTGCAAAAAGGAAAGTTATAATTTTCATACAATCAGTTATGATTCTACATATTAGGATGTAGATTGTATGATAAATGGTGCATTAGTTCGGCAAAATGGGTTTAAATAGAATTCTTGTAGAACAGACTAACCTCACATCTTAAAAATCTAACTCAATTGTTGTCCCAGGAGACAACTTATCATCACCACCTTCCTTATCAGTAGTAGCTTCTTTTTTTACTATTGGCACTTCTTTTTCAACACCTTTTGCCGATAATACTTTGAATTCACCAACTTTATTCCCTAGTGCTTTCCATCCTTTGACATCTATAAATTCAGCCAGTTTTATTTCTTTCTCTCTCTTTACACCACCTTCTTTATAGGAAAATACGACCACAGGGTCACTTGCTGTAGATGCAAAATATAGTTTACTGCTTCTTGACTCCGTCACAAATGAAAATCTCTGATCACTTTTGTTGGTTTCTATTTCAAACCTTTTCACCATCGTCCACCCTTTCTCACCTTCATGATATAGTGCACTGATGACATCACCTTGTCTATATTTAGAAACGTACATCAATCCATCCACATCTATTTTACTATCCATGAGAAGATCTTTCACTTCATAACTTCCATTTTTATAAAGCGCAATGATTTGATCTCCAGTATCAAACTCTCCTAAGAATTTTCCTCTTTCGTCTTTATTTAACCTTCCACTGCTTTCGTCCATCCATGCCTTTATCGCGCCAAGAGAAGATTTTCCAATAGCGATTTGGGCAATCTTTTTTACGGGGTACTTAGTTACTATATTCCCACCAGAGCCTCTTCCTTTTATAGCCAGCTCTTCAAAATCGAAATCAAACACCTTCTTTTTAGCTCCACAACCTGGGCTTAATGTCATTTGAATTACTTCTGATTCTCCATTTGCATTAGCAGTAAAGTACAGGCATTTTGATCCTTTTGCACCTTTAGTCAGATCATACTCCTTATCTCTAGTTATAGCAGTTACATTAAATCTTTTAGCCATGGTCCTTCCAGATTTAGCATCCACATACACCATATTATAAGTAGTCCGGTCATCTCCTTTTTTCCAAACTCCTAAATGTAGAATATTCTTACCCATGAAAACCTTATCTCCAATCTTACTAACTTGGAATTTTCCATCCTTCCTAAATGCAATGATATTATCAATGTCACTACATTCTGTCACAAATTCTTCCTTCTTCATTGCCGAACCATTACCTATAAAACCCTCTTTCCTATCCACATAGAGTTTAGTATTATTTGCTACTACAGTGACTGCTTGAATGGTTTCTAGATTTGTGAT
Source organism: Saprospiraceae bacterium UBA7328 (assembly GCA_002471345.1). Taxonomy (GTDB): domain Bacteria; phylum Bacteroidota; class Bacteroidia; order Chitinophagales; family Saprospiraceae; genus UBA7328. Next base: position 10,515 of record DKPS01000282.1, on the reverse strand, counting down.
TTCAGTTTTACGCTCTTTACCTTTTCCATACTTTTCCAAAAGATTGTTGAAATAAGCAATAGCATAATCAGTCAAGTGGGCCAAATCGTAATTTACTTGTTCTAGTTCTGCTACCAATTTAGCCATGAGTTCGTCATGTTTGAACTTGTTGTATTTAGATATTCTTCTGATTTTAATCTCTGTAAGATGAATGATATCGTCTTCTGTAATTTCTCTTTTTAGTAGAAGTCTATCGTCATCTTTGGCTGCAGTGTCATTTGGAGTTCTCACATACTTCTTCAGTCCTATTTCAATGATTTTAATTGCCGCTTCAAAACTCTCTGCTTCTTCTATATCACGGTAGATCCGATTCTCTATAAATATTTTCTCTAATGATGATAAATGCCATTTGCCTTCCAGTTCCTTTCTCCTGATCTCTAATTCTTGCCTAAGCAGCTCTTTAGTCTGCATTGTAGAAGCTTTTAGAATTTCCTCTACAGTTAGAAAATGTGGCTTGTTATCAATAATCACACATGCATTAGGTGAAATGCTCACCTGACAGTTAGTAAAAGCATATAATGCATCCATAGTGACTTCTGGAGAAATGCCACTAGCTAAATCTACCTGAATGTCAACATCCTTAGCTGTATTATCTGTGATCTTTTTGATCTTAATCTGACCCTTATCATTCGCCTTTATGACACTATCTATGAGGTTTGTAGTGGTAACTCCAAAGGGAAGTTCCTTTATAGAAAGCGTGTTTTTATCTACTACCTCAATTCGAGATCTTACTTTTACCTTTCCGCCACGTTTTCCACGGTTATATTCCGCCACGTCAATGAGTCCTCCAGTCTGGAAATCGGGATATATTTTGATATTCTTATCTTCTAATATTCTGATGGAGGCCTTTATGAGTTCAATAAAATTATGAGGAAGAATTTTTGTACTTAAGCCTACTGCAATTCCTTCTGTACCCTGAGCAAGTAGCAAAGGGAACTTCATAGGAAGATTTATAGGTTCTTGATTACGACCATCATAAGAAAGTTGCCATTGAGTTGTTTGCTTATTAAAAGCTACCTCAAGAGCAAATTTTGTAAGCCTAGCTTCTATATATCTCGGAGCAGCAGCTGAGTCTCCTGTACGATTATCACCCCAGTTACCCTGAGTATCTATCATCAGCTCCTTCTGGCCTATTTTGACCATGGCATCACCTATAGCCGCATCTCCATGAGGATGGTACTGCATGGTATGCCCAATAATGTTAGCAACTTTATGATAGCGACCATCATCTTTTTCCCTTAAGCTGTAAAGAATTCTACGCTGTACTGGTTTTAATCCATCATTGATAGTAGGTACTGCACGCTCAAGGATCACATAAGAAGCGTAATCCAAAAAGTACTCTTCATACATCTCATCTATAGGTATCACCTTCACATCTGTCTCGCTGCCGTTAGACGCACTCATATAGTCTTTAATCATTGATTATTAGGCGAATATAATTAAATGATTTTTTTAATGTATGATTGTGGAATTGGAATATTTATTGAGAATAAATTTTCAGAAAAATAGCCTTGAATTGGATCAAGGCTTATATACTGTTAGTCACATTCTTTTTTATTCACAATTATCAATGCAGCAATAACTCCAGGTACCCAACCGCACAGTGTTAATATTAATGTGATCAAAAAAGAACCACATCCTTTGTCGACTACTGCTAATGGTGGAAAAATGATTGCTATAATTACTCTTAGTATGCTCATGATGATTAGTTGTTTTCTACCCTAATAACTGTGGAAAAAAGGAATTCATCTCGGACAAACGACAAACCAAGAAGAAAAATAGATGAACCAAGGAATAAATATCATGTTGGAATCATAAAACAAGTTTAATCTCGTTTTAAATAAGTCTATTGCGACTACTGTAAATCCAAAAACTACTGTTACAACATGAAATTGATTCAATTCGAACAAATCTCAAGAGAAGATATTGAGAAAGAGGCTTTTGATATAGCCACCAATAATGGAAGAGCTCATCTCCTTCAGGACCTTCTCAAAGGCGCAGATAATCTGAATAGTAACCTCGATCACAATGAAGGCATCATCTTTATGAAACAAGTAGATGGTAATGTTATCAAATTTGAAGTTGTAGAGCAGAAAGCTTCCTAAATGTCATCATTTACAAATTCTATTCTTACTCTTCTTACCAGAGATCTTCAAAAACTAAAAGAAGAAATAAGCAGCTATAAAAAGGAAGAAAACTTATGGCTTGTCAAATCAGATATCTCTAATTCGGCAGGTAACCTCTGCCTCCACTTAGTAGGCAATCTTAATGCTTTTATCGGAGCTGAATTGGGCAATACTGGTTACATCAGACAAAGAGAAGATGAGTTCGGCCTTAAGGATGTACCTCGAGATGAGATGTTACAAAAGACAGATGAAACGATTGCAATGCTAAAGAATGTAGTCCCATCCATATCTCAAGAAGATTTGGAGAATGAATTTCCTATTGTGATGTCATTTGGTCCAATCAAAACTTCCTTGTTTCTCATGCACCTTTGCTCCCATTTGACCTATCATCTGGGGCAGATCAATTATCATAGGAGATTGTTGGATTAGATACTAACCATAGCTTAAGGGCTTCATCTATTACCGAGTATTCGACCATCTAAAATTTTCCAATTTTAACTAGAAAAGACCTTGGCGATATTTTATTCTTTAGCCATGCCAATAAGTTTGGTATCTGTTCTTTTGATTTAATCTTTGGACTTCTAAACCTTAAAAAGTCTAAAGATCACCTGTCACGACAAGGAGATGCTCCAAATCTGTAAATACTTTTTTAAACAATCCTGTTTGGTTACTCTCAAATACATTCTGCGGATGAGCACTACTATAAAGTATATAATTATCCTCTTCAATTTTTGAAGCCGTGATTGTAGACTGAGTTCCATCTTTTAAACTGACCGTCATTGAATAATCTGCCAATCCTGAATCTGCCCCTTCACTAAAAGTAGTCCCTTTTAAATCTGCTAATCCATCTAAAAACTTTTGAACACCTGAACTGTCCAATGCAATTCCATCTTTAGTTTCCCAATTATTCCCATTCAGGCTTATTGACATGTCGCTGATAGGTGTACTTATTTGAAGCACTTGAATATCCGCTTTATTGAGCGCTAAAAAAGATTTGTCCCTTAGACTATTAAAGTCTTTTTTCATTGACATAGCTAAAAAACTCTGAACCAGGTAAGTTTCCTCTTCATTAGATTTCTTGATATATGAAATGGGTTGTCTACTCTGCTGATCAAAGCTAAATCTCCCAATATTCACATCAGCCAATACCTCATTTCCACGTTTTGCTACAATTCGAGTTGCCGCAGCTTCATTAGTTTCAAATCCAACTGCTTTCTCTTCAGATCTAGCTACTACTTTTTTTGCCTTCACAGATTCTAATTCTCCTAATACTGAGGTAACAGCAAACTCATCAGCAAGAAATTCTTGGCTTCCGTTACTGACGTACCATTGTCCCTCTTTTTTACTCAACAATGAAGTACTCCCCCCTGCCAGAGTCACCTCTAGAGCATCAACAGATCCTTCATCCAATGTTAAAACATTGGGGTCAAAACTTCGACTTTTATTTGAACCTGTAAACTGGCTTATAGCAAACACGGCCACCAACACACCCAAGACTATGGCTAAAGTTTTATTATTCATCTCTTAATTTTTAATTTCTCAATAATCAAAGGTCAACTGAAAATAGATCACCTTATGAAAAATTCTGTGTCATTCTCTTCATTCTTAACCTCTGCCCTCTCTGATATCTTACAAAGCCAAGAATTAGTACAAGAAGTATTGGCAATCCAAAATTGATCCATTTCACTCTTGTCATATCTGCCTCTTCCATGTCCTTAATAGGTCTAGATGCTACACCTTTTGTCCTTAGGTCAATAAGCCCAGTATCATCAGATAAAAAGTCTATAGCATTAGCAAAAAGACTAATGTTATCAGGAGTTTGCCCTCTACTCTGTGCTCCCATTATGAAATCTCCATCACTAAACACCACGATACTTCCTTCAGGGCTATCCGTTATTGGCGATATTACTCCAGCTATCGTCTGAGGGCCATCAGGAAAGTCGCCTTGTCTCCATTGCCTTTGAATTTCAAAAACTATTGGGGGACTTTGTACGGCTGTATTTTGAGAAGTCTTGATCAATGGAGTGAAAGAATAATTATTATTCCCAGAGGCATCAATAGAACTCACCATTTGAAAAGCCACTTGCTCTATCCCTTTAGTAATAGGGTGTTCTTCAAATACCTTGATCATTGGAAAAAATGGAAACTCTACTTGAGAATTAACAGTGAAGAAACCTTGTCTTTGTTGGACAGTTACACTAGCCGCACTTGCATCTAAAACAAAGTCTTTATTCACAGCTACCCCTTTAGTCAATAACCAATTAGATATTCCAGTATTCAGCACACCTCCTTGCATGGATTGAAAATCACCGGTCACATTGTTATAAGCAACAGCTACATTTCCTCCTTTTGATATATAATCATCCAATTTGTCAAGGGCATATGATGGTATAGAATCTGCAGGATTAATAATTGCAATACATCTTATGGAAGGATCAATATCTTCACCACTACTCAAATCAATAGAGGTCACATTGTACAATATCTGCATAGACTGCTGTAACAGTTGCAGCTCTTGAAATGGAGGGCTTCCAAAGCCTTGAGAAATAGCCACAGTAGGTTTTTCTATACTGACAACTTTCTTAATTGATGTGGTCAACTGATACTCGACAGCACCTCCTGGTGGAAAATAATTGATTACATCCTTATTGTCCCCACTACTCACAATTGCTCCCATGAATGCATTCTTCTGAACCACTTTATCTTTCTCTCTCACATTGATCAACAAAGGTGCTATACCATTTTGCATTGCTTCCTGTTTGATCTCATCATTTCCCTCTGGATCTATAAACTCATAATCTAACATACCTCCAGATCGAGTATTATATTCAATCAACAAGTCCCTCAGATCAGTATAGTTTTTGGCATACTGAGCAGGAAGGTCTTTGGTGAAATAAGCTGTGATAGATACAGGTTCTTCCATATCCTTCAGGATATTTTTAGTCGCACTACTGAGTGTATATTGTTTATCTTTTGTGGCATCAATCCTAAAGAAAAACTGTCTAGATAACAGATTGATTAAAAGTAGAATGCCAGCCAATAAAAGTATTCGTGTCAAATTTTTCATCTCTAGCGTCTTTTTGAAATCATATATTCTGATAATACCACTCCGAGAAAAGCAAGGGATAAAAAGTAGATTACATCCTTACTATCTATCACTCCACGAGATATGGATTGATAATGTTCATTAATACTGAGTGTAGAAAAAAGCTCTCCTATCCATCCCGTACTTGTACTTGCCAATATGTCAAAAACGAACATGAATACGACTCCAATAATCAAGGCCAAAAGAAAAGCAACGATCTGATTATTAGTAAGGCTACTTGCAAATAACCCTATCCCTATAAATGCAGCACTCATTAACAGCAGTCCTAGATAGCCACATAGAGTAGCTCCGTGGTCAAAATTGCCCAATCGGCTTACTGAAATATAATAAACCACAGTAAATCCTAGTGCAATAGCGACTAATATTAAAGCCGCCAAAAACTTACCCATTATAAGATTAAGACCACTAATATTTTTAGTCAAAAGCAACTCTATAGTACCCGTCTTTTTCTCCTCCGCTATCATCCTCATGGTAATAGCCGGAATGAAGAAAAACAAGGTCCACATTGCCGTCTGAAAGAAGACATTCAGATCTGCTTGTTTCCTAAAAAACACATCGCCATTACCACTTATCCAGGTAAAAAATCCTGTAAAAGCAAGGAATATAACTATAAGAATATAAGCCACCAGAGAATCAAAATAAGAGTTGAGCTCTTTTTTGGCTATTATCCAACTTTGTTTCATAATTTGTTGATTATCAGTTTAATGTGAGATCTCTGAATATATCCTCCAGCTTAGTCTCTACTGGAATCAATTCAGTAATGATCCATTTATTTTTTACTGCAGTCCTGAATATGACTTCGCTGATATTATGATCGGATTGTACCTCCAATCTATTGGTGTCAGGTTCTACTGGCAATATATCTTTGCATCCAGGAATTGCTCTCAATTTTTCAATTATATTTTCCAGTGGTGCACCTTGGATTTGCAATCGTGTAATGACATTTCCTGATGCCTGTTTTCTTAAAGTATCAGCTGTCCCGTCAGCAACAATCTTACCTTTATTAATGATCAATATTCGATCACAAGTCGCTTCTACTTCAGGTAAAATATGAGTGCTAAGAATTACTGTTTTCTCTCTGCCTATTCTTTTTATCAATTCTCTGATCTCAACAATCTGATTAGGATCAAGTCCAGTAGTAGGTTCGTCCAAAATGAGAATTTCAGGGTCGTGAATCATTGCTTGAGCAAGTCCTACTCTTTGTCTATACCCTTTTGAAAGCTCTCCGATTTTTTTATGTTTTTCAGCATTTAATCCACAAAGCTTAACCATTTCAGCTATGCGTGAAGGAACTAGAGAGGTCGCTACTCCTTGTAACTCTGCACAATACTTAAGATAATCCATCACAGGCATATCTTCATATATGGGATTGTGCTCAGGGAGATATCCTATGTTTTTTCTGAATGTTCCATTCTGAACGGTAGCCCCTTGGATTTCTACATCACCATTATCAAATTGGATATAATTAGTGATCATTTTCATGGTAGTAGTTTTACCAGCACCATTTGGTCCAAGAAAACCAAGTATTTCACCTGTTTTTACAGAAAAGGAAATATTGTCCACAGCAAGTTGAGGACCATATGCCTTACTGAGGTTTTTGACTTCTATATTCATAATCTAAAAGTAACTTTTTGGATGGGTTATATAGACTTAATATTTTGAATTCAGGTACAAAGAAAATAATTTGAAGTTTTTTTAGAAAAATGTTCGGGTTAAATTTTTGTCAAAAAAATTTGGCTAGTCTACCTTCCTTTGATATAGAAACATCTCATGTTCCCCATCATTAGTCAAAGAATCTTTGTCAATCTTTAATTGTCCTTGAAAATGACCCGTGTATCGGAGAGTGCTATCCTTATAATAAGAAGATCTAAAAATCATATTTTTTCCATGTGAAATTTCAATATCTCTAATCTTATCGAAGTCTGAACTATACTGAGAGATAAAAGAATAGTTGTTCTGATTTCCTTGAATAGATGGAATTTCATTTAATGCCTTATTACCTGTGATCCAAATGTTATCATTGACATCGACATTTAATGTACTTATAGAAGTGGTCATCCCTCCTTCGAGTTCAAATTTTTCAACCCTATTTCCATGTTTGCCAAATCTGAAAACATTTAGAGTGTTTTGATCAATTCTAAATTCTGAGTTAATAACAGCAGATACCAGCACATCCCCATTTTTTGCAAAAGCAATATCACCTCCGCTTTCTTTTGATGTAGCATACTCTAAAGGAGCATTTTTCAATCCAAATTGATGAGCCCAGGCTACCTTTCCTTTATAATTCATTTTAAAAACATATCCATCTTCATCCATGTCACTTGAGGTATAAAGAGACAAAGTGTCCGCCGTCATCTTAGTATTAAACTTTCCAGATATGTAGAAATCGTCTTGATAGTTCTTAATTCTAACTATTTGGTAATCAACTGATTTTACCCAAATAAAATTCAACTCATCATCTAACATTCCAATGAAGTACTTACATTTCTTTGATTCATCGTTAAGTTCAAATTTTCCAAACCTGTTGTCAGAATTACATGCCCCAGAGACCAAGATTAGGCCTTTGTTATTGGAACGAATATTGAATACTCCATCACTTTTAAAGGTCATCATATTCAAACATCTTCCATTATGATCTAACTCGGCTACAAAAACTTTAGCATTGTCCTCTTCTTCTATTCTGAATCCATCAAAGTCCAAAATACTATCTGCCCATCCCGTCACTAAAATGTTTCCATTATTTGATAGAGATATTGCAGTTGACCTACCTTTATATCTTCCTCCTTTTATCCATAATACTACCCCATCATGATCTAATTTGATAATCTGTACATAGTCTCGGTTATCTGATTTTTTCGCAAATGATGCGATATAAGAATGACCCAAAGAATCAGTGACAATTTCTGAATAATGATTGCTACTTATTCTATGTGTTTTTAAAATTGAGGAAAGGAAGTTTTCCACAGAATCGCCTTTCTTCCCTTGTTCAAACGAACAGGAATTTAAAGCGATGATGCTGATGAAGATTAAAAATATCCGTCCTGCTTTCATGTTAGGAGTTGATATTTCTAAAATAACTAATCAACTTCCTTTTATCAGAATTAATTCGAAAATAAAAAATGACTAAGAATCAAAATTCATTTTTCGAGCACCGTAACTGTTGTTGCTATTTTTATTTAAAATATGGAATATATATTCTCTTGGTATATATCATCGTGATTCCTACTCAACGGAATTCTGCATTTTCAGTTTCAATAATTTTCTAATGACGACTATGAATAATAAAATAGAAAGAAGAACCACAGAAACAATAATAAAAAAGTGACTATCTATACCTGTCATGCTAATAGGCTTGTACTCAAAAGTGCCAATTACATCAGACCACCAATAAGATGACATTACTATATCCCAAGAAACATGAGCAATAATACCTGGTAAAAGTGAATTGGTGGCATAAGCTAGATAGCCGATCATGAATGAAATTATGAAGGCTGGCACCAAAATACTAATCAACCAAGCCTGATGAATATGAATGACAAGGAAGATTATCGTAGAAATAAAAATGGCGACAACAGGTCCATATTTTAGCTCTAGTGGTTTTTGCAAATATCCTCGATAACCAATTTCTTCACATACACCTGCTGTCATCGATACACCTATAATAATTGACCATGAAAGTAAAGGTGAGAGGTCATTGATAAGACTTAAATTTTTAAATACTTCAGGCTGAAATTCAACTATTCGAAACGTTAACATTAGACCAGTATTGAGAAGAAGAGCTATTAAAAAAGCAGCACACAATCCCAAGACCCATACCGATCTTTTGAGCTTTATTCTTCGTATACAAATGCGACGAAACTCTTGTGTATTTGATGGAGCCCATTTACCACTGAAATACATCCAGTAAAAAATCAAAATGATAGCCATAAGCAAAACAGACCATGATCCAGGAATATTCATTACAAGGACAGCCCAAATACTAACCCCTATTGTACTGACACCAAAACCAATTAAAATTGAACGGATGACTAGAGGAATTTTCATCCATAATCGTCCTAAAGAATTTGAAGGGTAACTTGAAATTTTTAGCTGCTGCATGATATTCGATATTTCTTATTAATACAGCTAATATCCAATGATGCATGACTAAAATCGACCGACATCAGGATGTCGTACGCATTACTCAAATTGTTTTTCGGAATTCAGAAGGTGTCTGACCAGTTTCTTTTTTAAAGGCAGTATTGAATGAAGATTTAGAATTGAACCCTGATTGGTACATTGCCTCTAGAACTATCAGCTTCTCATCCACAGATTCTTTCAAGATGCGTTGGACTTCTTGAATTCTGTATGAATTAATAAAATCAAAAAAGTTTTTTCCGAACGATTGATTGATGACCTGTGACAGGTGTTTAGAAGATATAGATAGCTCCTTAGACAAATCGGTAATACTCACTTGAGGGTTCAAAAAAGGTTTTTCAGTTCTGAGGAAAATCAATATTTGGTTTTTGTAGTCTTCTATTTGAATTGGTGTCAAATTCGATCCTTGGTATTTGGTCGTTTCATTTTGAGCAATACCTGCAAATATTTCAGGCTGCCGAAGTGCCTTGAGGATAACCCTATTGACGAAGTAAAAGATAAAAATGAGCAAAATGATTAAGGTGACCATAAACGCCAAAATGTTTTCTGTTAAGGCTATGAAATTTTGAATCAGAGACACAAAAGCCAACAGGCCAAAGGTGGAAAGAGAAAAGCTCATCCAAGACAGATTGATTTGATCTATTTGAGAATATTTACTCTTAATAATCTTGCGATACTTAGAAAGAGAATGATATGTAAGTCCGAGGTAAACAAATAGATGGACATACATAAAAGTACTTATTAAATAAAACTGCCAAGGCAAGTCCGTATTAATGATCTCCTCCGAGATGCTAGATGGTGTAAGGTTTCTAAAGTATCCGAGGAAAATCGTAAACAACAAGTAGGGTATGAGATGCAAGGCATCTTTTCTAGATAATTTGAAATCTTTAAAAATAACACCATGTCCATATAGATAAAATAAGGGGCCATAGACAAGAAAAAAACCATCATCAATATATTGTAGGAACCTCCATTTGACTGAGACACTATTTATTTGAAGTGTAAGTTCTCCCATATTCCATGCGATCAGGATAAAAATAATACCCAAGAGCATGTTGTTACGCCGATTACCCTTTCTATGTGTGATGAGAAATATGCCTATAAATA
>DKPS01000142.1 GCA_002471345.1 Saprospiraceae bacterium UBA7328 | reverse complement strand
TTAAAAGGTGATGAGAATAATGCAACAGCTTTGAGAGTATTTGACAATGAATTTCTCATTATCAGTATGTCTGTATGGAAAGATATGGAGTGTCTTCACAATTTTGTTTACAATGGAAAGCATCTTGAAATCTACAGACGAAAAAAAGAATGGTTTCATAGCATGACTAATATGCATATGGCTATGTGGTATATTCCAGTTGGTCATGAACCTTCTCCAGATGAGGCAAAGACAAAACTAGCATTCATTAACAATCATGGTGAATCACCTTTGGCATTTACATTTAAGAATAAGTTTAGCCCTGAAGATTTAAACTCTTCAAACAAAGAATTACAGTAAAATGCGAGTATTTCTATTTGCAATAGCCTTGATTCTAATCAATAAGACTTCTTTCAGTCAACTAAATAGTCCTACTGACAACTTTCCTCTTCCACTTGAAAAATGTAATACCTATAGTGAATTATCAATTGCGATTCAACTACTTAAAGGATCAACAGAATACAAAATAGAAAAGGCTTATGATTGGATTATAGATCATATTAAGTACAATCACAAAGTCAAATCCGATGAGAAATATATCATAGAAAAAGATCTGCATAAAATTGTCAAAAGCAAAAAAGCGATATGCTCAGAATATGTTTATCTATTAAATGATCTTTTAGATAAAATGAATATTGTCTCAGAAAGTGTTGCGGGATATTGTAAAAGTTGCGACTCAGATAATAAAGGTTTTACTGCCCCAAGTCATGTATGGAATGCTGTATTTGTAGACAGTATTTGGAGAATGATGGATGTTACATGGGATGCTGAACTTTCTCAAGGAAGGAAGGTGAAAAATAGGAAAAGAAGTAAAAAGTATTTTTTGAAGTCTTCACAAGAATTCATGAAAGATCATCTACCTGCTATGCCATTATGGCAATTGAGTGACTCATTGATAACCATTCAGTGTTTTAAAAAAAATGAAATACTGAATTTGGATAACAGGACCTCTAAAGGCAGTAAAAATGATATTGATACTTATTTAAGTCTCGCACCCATTCAAAAAAGACTGTTTGAAGATCGAACCACTTATCAGTTCAATCCTACAATAAAAAATAAAAATACTTTTGGTCAAAATATATTGGATTATGCGAGTATGCTCACCGATTCTCTAGATGAATCTGACCGATCTAACTATTCTAAGAACAGAAGAATCAGACAAGACATTATTCAATTGTTTGGGCAAGCAGAAGAATTAGTGATTAAATTACACACTTGGCAATGGGAAATGTATGCAAACATTGTAATAAATGAGATAATAGATGTGTACAATAACCATCCAAAAATGAACTGGACCGATAATGAGTGGAAGAACCTTCTGAATGAAATAACAAGAGCCAGATATATTCTTCAAAAAATTGAAAACACCTATTATAAAGAATCTTCTTTAGCAGTCTGTGAGGAGATCGAAAATGCCATCAAAGGATATATAGATTAAAATGAGTACTAGTACAATTCTTGAGCAGACCATTGGAAATGAGTCACTTGGAACAGTTAGAAAGCCATCTTTACTTTTGTTCCTGACTGAGATGCCTAGAGCGATTTATTCATTTGTCCTTGGTTATATCTTTTATAAAAAGACGAAAACAATGGATGAAATTAAAAATCAACCTGTACTTGTTATTCCTGGCTTTATGGGTTCTGATACTTCCACTCTCCTTCTTCGTCGATATTTAAGTAAGAAAGGATTTCAAGTGTTTGGATGGGAACTAGGCCGGAATTTGGCTAATCTAAAAGATATCAAAAGAATACAAGAAAAGGTAAACGAACTCTATGAATTTTATAATAAACCTGTAATACTTATCGGATGGAGTTTAGGAGGAGTATATGCTAGGCATATCACCAAAAACAATCCTATAAAAACAGCTCAATTGATCACATTGGGCTCTCCATATATGGGAGTTTCTGAACCTAACAGAGCACATCTTACATTCAAACTAGTAAAGTGGGGTAGAGGCTTTAATGATCACGAAAGGAAATGGATTTCTACATTACCACATCCTGTCAAGGTCCCTAGCACAGCCATATATTCAAAACTTGATGGTATCGTTTCTTGGAAGGTTTGTCATGAAGCCAATTGTGGATTGACACACAACAATATAGAAGTGACCTGTGGTCATTTTGGAATGGGTACCAGCAAAGACGTATTTATAGCTGTAGATCAAATTCTTAAAACTTCTAATCATTCTTAAAGTCAAAGTTTTCAACTAATTTGGGATATCATTAAATCTATTCTCAATGAATCGTCGGGATTGGCTTCAGAAAAGTTTGCTTTCATCGTCCTCAATTTTGGTTTCTCCTTATCTCCTTCAAGCATTAGATAGTAAGGATGAATTTGATGAAATATTAAGATTGCATTGGAATGAGAACCCTTTTGGTCCATCACAAAAGGTAATCCAAGCAGTGCAAGCTGCAGTTCCTGATGCAAATCTTTATTGGGATGAAAAGAACGAAGAATTAAGATCAAAACTTGCAAATATTCATAACCTGAAACCTGATCAATATTTAATGACTTCAGGATCAACGGAAATATTGTCTCTTTTAGGCCAACATGTAGGCTTACAAAAAGGAGAAATTATTATGGGAGACCAGTCCTTTCCGACAATAGGGATATTCGGATCCAGATGTGGAGCCAAAATTACCAAGGTTGCTATGAAAGGGAATCACCTTGATTTAGATGCAATGTTGGCAGCTATAAATGATGAGACAAAATTGGTTTTCATATGTAATCCTAACAATCCTACTTCTACAGAGATTTCCAAAGAAAAATTGGAGGTGTTTTGTAAAGAAGTTTCGCAAAATGTTTTGATTTGTGTTGATGAAGCTTATATAGAATTTAGTGAACTAGGCGCGGAAAGTAGTTTAGTATCTCTTGTAAATGAACTACCTAATATAGTAATAGCTCGTACTTTTAGTAAAGCATATGGACTAGCCGGCTTCAGACTAGGATATGCAATTTCACAATCACATAATATAAATGCTTTGCAACGCCGCTATCCGGCCTTAGGCATGGCTCCTGGATTACTTCCTTTTGTGGCCGGTATTGCTGCTGTGGAGGATCAGGGTTTTGTAACAGACGTGGTAAGAAAAACACATGAAGGGAAATCTATTATGTATGACGCTTTTGATAAATGGGAAGTAAACTACGCCTCTTCTTCTACTAATTTTCTATATGTTGAGAAAGATAAATTTGTTAACGATGTAAGGCCCAAATTAGCAGATGATAATATATGGATTACACAATGGCCATCTATGAAAAATCATCTTAGAATAAGTATTGGAAGACCAGAATGGATGGAGACCCTTGTTACTAAATTAGAACCTCTTAGAGTTTAAAAGACAATACGTGAAATTAGATATTATTCGCGATGAAGTCATTGTTGCATATGACCGCATAAATGGATTTGTTCATCATACATCATTAATCAAATCACATACCTTGAGTGAATTGATTAGTGGTCAGGTTTTTCTTAAATGTGAAAACGAACAAGTAACTGGATCATTTAAAGCTCGAGGGAGTTTGAATAAAATTTTGTCAATCAATGAGAAAGAACGGTCTCAAGGGATGATTACTGCCTCCACAGGAAATCATGCTTTAGGTTTTTCTAGGGCCCTTGCTTTGACCAATACTAAAGGAACTGTATTCTTGCCGAATAAGGCCTCTGAAGCTAAGGTTAAGGCTTTGTCTCACTTTCCTGTAGACTTAGAGCGATATGGTGATGACTCTCTTTCAACTGAGCTTTATGCTAAAGAGAATGCCAAATCTACCAATAGCATATGGATGTCTCCATATAATGATTTGCAGGTAATAGCTGGACAAGGCACAATAGGTGTAGAAATATTGCAGGAAATAGAAAATGTAGACGCTGTCCTTGCCACGGTTGGTGGAGGCGGTCTAATCTCTGGAGTTGGAGGTTATATGAAAAGTGTTCTACCTAACATAGAAGTAATTGGATGTCAACCAGAAAACTCCCCAGAAATGACCTTGAGTTTAGAAGCTGGAGAGATTGTAGATTTACCTGAATTTATTGAGACCTTGTCTGATGGTTCAGCAGGAGGAATAGAACCAAATGCTATTACTTTTTCAATTTGTCAAGAGATTATTGATAAAAGCATTTTAGTTTCTGAAAATGAAATCAAGGAAGGCATTCGACATATCTTTCATTTTCATAAAAAAGTAATTGAAGGTGCTGCCGGTGTTGCCGTAGCTTCTCTCCAAAAGAATATTGATCATTTCAAAGGAAAAACAGTAGTAATCATTCTATGTGGAAGTAATATTGAAAGCAAAAAATTTGTTGATATAGTGAATGAAAATTGAGTTGATGCTGTTTGCCAAATATATTTCACTACTAGTGTTTTTCATTTCTTCATTTTTCATGAGGGCTCAAGTTAGTCCTATTGCACAAGGACATTCTCACAATGATTATGATAGAGAGAACCCTTTGTTTGATGCCCTTGATGCAGGAATGACATCAATTGAAATAGATATAATCTTGGTAAATGGCATCATCATAGTTGCTCACGACGAAGAAGAATTTGACGCTGCTAATACAATAGATAAAATATACTTTAAGCCGATAAGCAAGCTAATTAAAAAAAGAGGAGGTGCTTTGTATAGTGAAAAGTCAAGAAGGCAAATTCAATTGTTAATTGATTTAAAAACCAAAGGAGAAGAAATACTACATGCCCTTGATACAGAGGTGCAGAATTACAAATTATTGTTTGATAGAAGGGGATTGGACAAGAAATGGTCTCCGTTGCAAATAGTATTGAGCGGAGAGGTGGATAAAGACCTAATTCTTGGCAGTAGAAAGTACAAGTACTTTCATGTGGACGGACGTTGCCCAGATGTAAAAAAGAAGTATGCATCATACGAGATGCCATTAATTAGTGAAAAGTATACCAAGCACTTCAAATGGGTTGGTGAAGGTGAGCCTAAGAAAAAAGAAGTGAAAAAGCTCAAAAAATTAATAAAAAAAATTCAATCACAAGGGAAGAAATTAAGATTTTGGGCAACACCAGACAATGAAGAAGTATGGGCTTATTTATTAGATCAAGGTGTGGACTATATTAATGTTGATGACCTAGATCGATTTCAAAAATATATGTCCACACGATGATTAATGAGCTATTATTTTGATTTTGTATTTATAACAAATCCCAATTCAAAATTGCCAATAAAATTAAAATCAAAGTTTGTATTCTTACCAGTTATAAACCCTCCACCAAGACTTAATCCCAGGTGAATACCACTTTTATAATTCCTTTGTATTCCCCAAACAGGACCAAGAAAAAAAGCTGATTCTTCTTTAAAAGGCTGGTCAAAGTCCTCTAAATTATCTGCTATTGAATTCATGATATACCCTGCTGAAAGTCCCACATAGTTGCCAGAATTCGGTCTAAGCTCTTTTTTGACTTTCTTCCTTGGGTAATAGTTTCTATAAGTTGCTTCTATAACTGGTGCCACTCCAATTTTACCATCATTGTTTTCATTTGTTCTGGAAAGCCCTTCAAATCCTAGAGATAAGTAGAGAGATTGATTTTCATTCAATCCTTTTTCATAGGTTAAAGAAGGAGATAAAATATTAATAGAAAATTGGGAATTAGCCATCTCCACTGGTATTCTATCCTGACTAAAGATGCTCAAAGTCATCAATACTAGAAGAAGTGTAAAAATGTTTTTCATAATGACATACTTTTAATCTACGGCTTATTTACTAAACCGAAAGGTGATTTAATACTGTTAAGATATCATCATGTAATAATATATGAAATAGATGAAGCTCTTTTTAAGAGGACTTTACGAAGAGATCTAAAATATCTTAAAATAATTAAGAACTTCTGAATAGGAAGCTTAAGTTGTGATTAATGAAGTTGATTTGTTTTTGATAAAATAGTAGGATCCAAACAAAATACTACTGAAAAATACATTTCCTAAAAAAGCATTTCTAAAAAATGGGATTCCTTTTATATAAGAAGTCAAAAGGCCTTCTAGGTTTTTTGGATAAAGATCTAGTGTAAGCCAAGAGGAGAAATTAGTGATTAAGAAGAAAACAAATGCTCCAATTAAAGAAGCTCCCAATAATGATTTTATTGAAAGTTTCTTCAAAAAATACCAACCTATCATTATAGTTGCTAAAAATCCAACATTAACCCAAGGGTCTCCAAAAAAGCTGAATGAAGTGTAATACTCACTATATACTATGTTGTTCAGCACAAGATCACTAATCCATAATATTATTAATGGGATGACTATGGATTGAATTTTCTTCAAATAGAATGCTCCAAACAATGCAACGGCTCCTAAAGCGGTAAAATTTGGTATTTGAGGGTATCCATCAATTAAAAAAAGAAATCTACTTCCTATGCCTAAGATTATTAATGCAATTATGAGGATAAGTGATTTTTCTTTTGACATATTCCTTCTTTTTTACAAATATCCATCTTTTACTAAAGAAAATAAAACACTCGGACTTTCTATTAAACTTTTATTGGTCAATGAGTAGGTTTCTAATTCGAAAATCTGGGCTTTTGTCGAGTCATGGCAGCCTCAAATGATTTTGTTAAGTCATCCGATAATAGGTATGCAGCATTAAAGGTCGCCATATACTCTAAAGACTCACGTACTGAATGATCTCTTGTGTATTGAAGTATATGCTTCGTGCCTCTAATAACTAGAGGTGGCTTTGAGGCTATAACCTTCGCCATTGCCATCACACCCTTCATCATTGACTCTTTATCAGTAAATGATTTATTGACCAATCCGATTTCTTTGGCCTCTGGGCCTAGCATCTTTTTACCTGTATAGGCCATTTCCGCTGCAATACCATAACCTACCACTTTAGGCAACCTTTGCATTGTACCAATATCAGCTACAAGTCCCATATCCACTTCTTTCACTTGAAAATAAGCATCATCTGTACAATATCTAATGTCACATGCTGTAGCAATGTCTACACCTCCTCCTATACACCCATTGTGAATTGCAGCAAGTACAGGTTTTCTACATTTTTCAATAGCACTTATGTTTTCTTGAAGAATGAGAATGAACTTTCTTACCAACTCTCTCTTCCTCCCTTCACATTCTATTTTATTGTAAGCATTGACGTCCATTAATAGGGAGAGATCAATACCTGCACAAAAGTGCTTACCTTCTCCACTTAAGACGATACACCTCACTTCAGGATTTTCATCCATTTGCTCAAAAATGAGTTGCAATTCCTCCCATGCCTCCCTGTGTAGTGAGTTAGCCTTCTCAGGCCTATTGAATGCTACAGAAGCCACATGATCATTAATATCTACTTTGAAGGATTTATACATATTCTATAATTGAAAAATTATTTATGGATCATTTCTATTAGGCTGTCATAATTGGAGCATGGAGGATTCCCCCATCATTTACCAACACTGATCCTGTCATATACGAAGATGCCTCAGAGGCTAAGAAAACGGCTAATCCGGCCATTTCATCGGGCATTGCCATTCTTCTTAAAGGTATACCTTTTAATGCTTTTTCATGATTTGGATTATCCCAAAGTGCCTTGCTTAGTTTTGTTTTTACTAGTCCAGGGCAGATGACATTTACTCTTATATTGTCAGGACCCCATTCTGCAGCTTGATTCTGAGCCAACATCACAAGTCCAGCCTTACTTAAATTATATGCTGCAAAATAGGCCGTAGCATGCAATCCTTCAATAGAGCTAATGTGAATTACACATCCCCCTCCTTGTTTTTTCATTTCTGGATAACAAAGTTTACTCAGCTCCATTGGAGCATTTAGATTGATATCCATAGTTTTTTGATAGGCCTCTTGAGGCATATTTTGTATTGGCCCAAAATATGGATTGGTTCCAGCATTATTAATCAGAATATCTATGCGACCGTATTTCTCTAATGTCTTATTTACTAAATTAATCCTGTGATCTTCTTTTGCTACATGGCATTCCACACCAATTGCTTCTAAACCATCTTCTTGAAAAGTAGTGGCAACAGCATCTACTGCTTCTTGTTTTCTACTACTCACTACCACACTAGCTCCATGCTCAGCCATTCCTCTAGCCATTGATTCACCTATACCTTTGCTTGCTCCTGTGATAATAGCGACCTTTCCTGAAAGGTCAAAAAGCTTCTTAATTCTGCTCATTCCTTTATTTTATACTTACATAATATTCATCACCATCTTGAGCTAAACTTATAGGTCCTTTATAATGCTTTCCCAAATCTGATTTATACCTTCTTTCCATTATCAGATTATCTGGTACTGGGGCGAAATGATGCAAAACAACTTTTTTCACTCCCGCCTCTGACGCCATCTTCCCTATTTCTAATGGTGTAGTGTGATACTCAATTATATCTTCGAGTATTTTAGCATTCCTGCTATTGCCATTTTTTGTTAATATTTCACTGCCTTTAACAAACACATCTTTCAGCATTGCCTCATGCAATAACAAATCTACATCTTGAATCTGGTCGGCCAGAATTCTACAATTTTCTCTTGTGTCACCTGATATCGCAACGGATTTTCCTTTATAATCAATTCTAAATCCGTAAGATGGTGCAATTGGTTCATGACAAACCAGAAATGCAGAAATTTTCAGATCGTTCTGTTGAAAAATAACTGCTGCTGAAGATTGAGATAAATCTATTATTCTTGGATTTACAATGGAGTGATGTGGATTCATAACCTCCTCTCCATGATGAGTAATCCTGTGCTGATCTTCATACTTGAGAAATTTTTCTATACCATATAGGACAGTATCCAAGCCTTGAGGACCATAAACATCAAGTGGTTTATTTCGGCCCAATTGCCAAGATCTATTTATAGCATAAGGAAGATCGATAAAATGATCAGAATGCCAATGTGAAATGAAGACTCCAGAAAGTTGATCTACAGGTAAGTTTTCAATTTCAGCCTGGCGTATTACACCGTATCCAACATCAAAAAGAAAAAAGTAGCCACCTACAAAAACAGCAGTACCAGTCTGATTACGTTCATTTGGAATAGGAGAAGATGTGCCAAGTGTTATAACTCTAATACCGTCACGATTTTCGAGATATTCTGTTTTGGTTACATTTTGTGTTAGTGCCATTTCTATGATTCTATCCATCATTCTATCTCTATTGATAAAAGAAAAAAGTAGAACCAAAAGGGTAATAACTACCGTAGCAATTAAAAACAAGTATATCTTCTTCATTAACTCGAGCCTTAGTGTTAATGACCTAAAATTAAAATTTATGAATATTAAAAGCCTATGCTTTGTTTAATTATACCCAAAACGAAAGAGAATGGATCTTCTATTACTTTTGCCCATGATTTAAAAGAAAACACATGATCAGTTATGAAGCAATTATTACATAGTGAAATTCAAAATCAGAATCATGAAATGGATATCATAATAATTTGTGATCATATCAAAGACAAACGAAATATTGGGATGATTTTTCGATTGGCCGATGCCTTTGGAGCGTCAAAAATTGTTCTTGTAAATGAAATGCCTCTAGAAATTAATCAAAAAATAAAAAGAATTTCAAGAAACACTGTTAGGAAAATAGGACTTTCTCAAAAGTCTGATATGTTGAATGAACTAGAAGATTATTCTAATCTAGGCTATATGTGCGTAGCTCTTGAGAAGTGTGATCAGAGCATGGATATTTCTAGGATGAAATGGAAATCGGAGAGAAAAGTCGCCTTGATAATTGGCAATGAAAATTTGGGTATCTCATCTCATGTACTTGAAAGCATAAATCATGTGATTCATATTCCTATGTTCGGTACAAATACGTCAATGAACCTTACTCATGCTTTAGCTATTGGTTTATTTGAAATTACAAAACCTAATTCATAAAAAAAGGAGAAGTTCAATGAAGAACCTCTCCCTTTTATTCTAGATAATATACTTGATTATCTTATTACAATGAATTCTCTTCTCCTCCTTCTTTTACTCTTAATGCAATTGCATCAGATGAGTTGGAAGATGAAAAGATCTTGTTCAATTATCTTATCGACCAAATGAATATCTAGCTGACATATTCCATGTTCTAGTTCTTCCAAATATCACAAAGTTACTTCTATTAACTCCATTCCAATTTTCACTTTCTACATTACTAGCAGCTGTAGTAGAAGTAGCTCTAGAGATGTACTCTTTTCCAAGTAAATTGAAAACATTAGCTCTCAATGAAAGAAGGTTTCCTCCATCCATGTCAATTCTATATGATATTCCAAGATCCATAACTCCATAAGAAGGTAATTTTAATTCACCTCTATCAGCATTCACTCTAGCATAAAGATTGCTAAACTGTAAATAGTCTAAATCAATTTTGAAATTTTTGGAGATTTTATAATCAGCTCCTAACCCAAAAGTAGTTTGAGCAGCACCTCCTACTTTTCTTCCGTTGATTGTTTCACCTGTATTTTCATAAATCAAATCTCGATTATCATCATAATATTGACTTCTTACATCACCATTATATTCCCAGTTTCCAATTGAAGTAAATCCTTTCAGTTTGAAAGATTGGTTTAGGTCGTAAGAGAAATCAATCTCAATACCTGTGTGTAATTGATCTTGAACAGCATTTTGAAATACATCTTCAGCTCCTACAACTATACCATTTGGCAACATATCTCCTTCTCTTAAGACATCAGTAGAAGCTCTATCTTTCCAAGAAGTTCTATATGCATTAATATTAAGAGCAAAATCTCTAGTTGCATATTTATATCCTGCTTCTAAACCAAAGATCTTCTCTGGCACTGTTACAGGGTTTACGAAATTGCTAAAGTTCAAGTAAATATTATCATGAAAAGGTTGTCTTTGGTAGTAACCAGTATTAATGAATACATTACTGTTACTTCCAGTATTTATACTGAATCCACCTTTCAGGTTATATCCAGCATTTGATACTTTCTCAGAATCTTCATTTTGCTCTGTTTCATTGAACAACTCAAATCTTACATGATTCTGATTTGATACAGCACCCTGCACATATCCTGAGAAGTTCTCATTAGAAAACTCTAATTGAGAAAATAAACCAGCATATCTAATTGTCTCATCATTGTTATAAGCAATTCTATCCTCCTTATCAGCGAAGTTAGATATTCCAGACCAAGGATTTGCAGGAAATTCTGCAGTAATCTCTCTAGCTCCAAATCTAGCATTAGCTCTTTGAGAATAAGCAGAAGCTCCAAGAAGATCTCTTACTTCTCTAAAGTGAGAACCTCTATATGATCTTAAGTCTGTTCCTATTGACCATGTCAATTGGTCTGAAAGGATAGTTTCATAATTTGCAACCACACCATACCAGCTGTGATTATTCACAGAGTTTCTTAATACATATTCATCACCATCACCTCCAGATGCATGAGAAGCTCTGTTAGCAGCCACAATAGCATCAAAATCCCATTGTCCATCAGCTGTAAATTTTCTATTCCCTCTGTCGCCAATTCCTCCAGATCCACCTCCACGGCCCCAAGAGCCATAAAGAACAGTAGATAAACTAGATTTGTCGTTAAGAGTTAATTCCCAGTTCAGATTAGCAACTGGCTTATGGTAGTAGTTTCTTCTTGATGTGAAGTGCTCACCATTAAGAAGCCCCCAATTACCATTGTGCTTTATATTGAAATTACCCTGCTCGTCGTAATGATCAGAAATTCTTGAATTAAAGTTTTGATCATGCCATTGTGGAGCACCTGTCAACAAGAAGTTGAAATCACTTTTTCCAGTTTTCCATCCAGCGGAGATGAAGTAGTTCTGTCCTTGACCTTTTGTCCCTTCAGCCCAGCCATTTCCTTGCCAGTGCGTCAATAGTACAGTTAACCCAAACTTCCCATCAACCATTCCTGTGTTATACGACGCAGTAACTTTGTTGTAACCATCATTTCCAAGAAGGTAAGATAAAGACCCTCCTCTTTGTTGTTCAGTCGACTTCATAATAATGTTAGTCGTACCACCCACAGAAGAGATAGCTAATTTAGAAGAACCTAATCCTCTTTGTACCTGAACAGCGGAAGCCACATCGGACATTCCTGACCAGTTAGACCAGTACATTTTTCCATCTTCCATTCCATTAATGGGTTGTCCATTTAAAAGGAATGCAGTGTTAGTTTGATCAAAGCCCCTGGTAAATACTTCAGAATCACCATATCCACCTGCTTGACCTGCCACATATATTGAAGGTGTAGCCTTCATTATATCTGGGAATTCCACATTTCCACCTTTTGCCTGTATTTCAGCTCGACTAATAGTAGAAACAGCCACAGGTGTTCTTCTGTCCTGTACAATATCCATCGTACCAGTGATTACTACTTCCTCAAGTCCTACTGTACTCTGCTGAGCAGAAATAGATCCTAAATCGTAAGATCCACCAGAAGATTCGAATGAAATAGTCATCGTCTGATATCCAACAAAAGATACCTCAAGTTCACCTGAATTTTCAGGAACATCAAGAGTAAATGTACCATCCACATCAGTGATGGTACCATCAAGAGTACCTGTGTTCATCACATTGGCACCTATTAATGGCTCATTGGTAGAAGCGTCAATTATGACACCTGAAACTGTCGTCTGTGCCATTACCAGACCGCAGCATAATGAGATAAAAAGAGTAAAGATTAACTTTCTCATCAGATTGGTTTAATTAAACAAATTAATAGTCTTTCAAATTCGTCGCAATGATATAACTCTAGTGTTAACAAAGCGTTACGAAATGTGAAATTAATAATTATTAATTTTTCTATATCAAAAAAGATATAATACGTTCAGAAAGATTAAACTTTAACGTAATTCGGTAAGAATTCTAAAGAAAATCGTGTGTTTTTAGTTGATTGTGGCTTTCCATTCGTCATTATTTTCTATAAAAACTAGTATGTTTTCGTTGACAGTCGTAGCTAATGATCTTCCTACAAAATCGACATGAATAGGAAATGACTTGTGTTTTCTATCGACTAATACACCTACTTTGATGCTTTTAGGGATAATGGATTGGAAATATGAGGAAGCATAATATAATGTACGGCCAGTACTGGCTACATCATCAATAATAAGAACGTTTTTATTATTAAGCTTTTGAATATCAATGTTTGTCTTAATCTCCGTTCCTATAGGATCAGCTGGATTAAGACGAATCTCATGACTTTCAATATTAAATGAGGGTGAAATTTTTGTAATGGTATCAATCAATTGATCTTTTAACCTATTCCCATTATTATTAATTCCAAAGACATAAATTTTCTTCTCTTCTATATATTCTTCCAAAATCTGGTATGCCAGCCTAGTGATTTTTTGTTTGATGTCCTTATCGTCAAGTATATTCATAGTTTAGATATATTGAACAAAAGTAGTGTTTTACATGAGAGTCTTTTGAGGCACTTCTAAATGAAAACATGGAAGAGCATTCTCCAAGAATAAAAATAATTATACTTGTTATCACATAGGCACTGACTTTTTTGTCAATCTTTGGAAGGTAATAATTGATCATATGATTCAGCAAATTGTATTCATTTTAATTGCGGCAATTACATTTTTCTTTGCCTTTAAGCAGTATTCTAAAATTGTAAGAAATATAAGATTAGGAAAGTCAGAGAAAATATCTGGAAATGTAGGTGATAGAATAAAGAATGTTGCATTAATTGCTTTTGGTCAGAAGAAAATGTTTAAGAGGTGGATACCTGCTATCATGCATCTCTTTATATATGTGGCTTTTCTTTTTACACAGATAGAACTCATTGAAATTATAATTGACGGAACATTTGGAATACATCGTTTTTTTGGAGATAAATTGGGTGCACTTTATAACGTGATCATTAATAGCATCGAGTTTTTGTCTGTTGGAGCTTTTGTAGCGACCATTGTTTTCCTAGCAAGGAGAAATTTATTGAAGTTGCCCCGATTTACTATGGCAGAAATGAAAGGCTGGCCTTTTAAAGACGGCAATCTGATTCTTATAGGTGAATTACTTTTACTCATGGGAATATTTAGCATGAATGGCTCTGATGTGGTTTTACAACAAGTTGATCCAGATCACTTCAAAAACACCGGTCATCTCTTAGTGAGTTCTCACTTGGGACCTGCTTTGTTCGGTGGATTATCAGAATCAGCTCTTCACTTAATTGAAAGGTCTGGATGGTGGTTGCATATAATGGTAGTATTTGGGTTTATAAATTATCTTCCACATTCTAAACACCTTCATATCTTCTTTGCTTTCCCAAATGTGTATTTTGATAAGTTGCAACCAAGGGGTGAAATGTCAAACATGCCCGAAATAATGAACGAAGTAAAATCAATGATGGGTCTTACTGAGGGAGGTGATGAAGAAATGAATGAAGATATTCCAGAATTTGGGAGTAAGGATGTATTTGATTTGAGTTGGAAGAATATTTTGGAAGCCTATACTTGCACAGAGTGCGGAAGATGCAGCTCCGTCTGCCCAGCTAATGTAACGGGTAAAAAGCTTTCCCCACGTAAAATCATGATGGATATTAGAGATAGAGCTGATGTAATAGGAAATAATCTCGACAGTGGGTCTGAAGAATTCAAAAAGGATAAATCTAAGCCTCTAAATGCTGATAATTATGAAGATGGAAAATCTCTGTTTGATAGTATTACCAAAGAAGAAATTTATGCATGCACATCTTGCAATGCATGTGTAGAGGCTTGTCCTGTATTAATAAATCCACTAGAACCTATCTTGGAAATGCGGAGGTATGATATTTTGACAATGTCGGAAGGCCCGTCAGATTGGTTACCAATGTTCAATAGTATAGAGAATGGAGGTGCTGTTTGGCAAATGCCCGATTCTAGAGATCAATGGGCTCAAGATTTTAATTCTGAAAAAGCTTAAAGAAAGATCTTATGAGAATAAAAACGATAGCAGAATATAAAAATGAAGGAAAAGAGCCAGAGATCTTATTCTGGGTAGGATGTGCTGGAAGTTTTGATGCTAGGGCTAAGAAAGTCTCTGCTGCATTTGTAAAGATTCTTAATGCTGCAGGTGTTTCTTTTGCAATATTAGGAAATGAGGAATCATGTACTGGGGACCCGGCTAGAAGAGCTGGAAATGAATTTTTATATCAGATGTCAGCTCTTCAAAACATTGAAACTTTAAAATCTTATGAAATTAAAAAAATCGTTTCTACATGTCCTCACTGTTATAACACATTAAAAAATGAATATCCTAAGCTAGGAGGAGAGTTCGAAGTAGTACATCATACTCAATTAATACAAACACTTATTGAGGATGGAAGGCTTACTATAGAAGGAGGAAAGTTTGAAGGGAAGAGAATTACTTACCATGATAGTTGCTACATGGGGAGAGTAAATGGCGAATATGAAGCACCAAGATCTCTTTTGTCTAAATTAGATGTGGACATTATTGAAATGGATCGGCATAAAAGCACTGGACTTTGTTGTGGAGCCGGAGGAGCACAAATGTTTAAAGAAGATGAACCTGGGGATAAAAGAATTAATCAGGATAGGGTAGAGGAAGCACTTGAACAATCACCCGATATTGTCACAGCAAATTGTCCATTTTGTATCACTATGCTATTAGATGGTATCAAAGGGAAGGAAAAACAAGAAGAAGTTATGGTCTTGGACTTGTCTGAACTTATTGTAGAAGCTAACAATCTTTAAATATCATGGCAAAATCAAGCTATGAATCACTCTCAGATTCTTCACGTATTTGGATCTATAGATCAGATAGATTGCTTTCAGCAGAAGAAACCCTAAAAATTGATAATTGGTTGAACCAGTTTACTGAAAAGTGGACCGCCCATAACCAATCTTTGAAAGCATTTGGACAGGTTTATCATTCTAAATTTATCGTAATCTTATTAGATGAAGAGAGTTCAAATCAAGCAAGTGGATGCTCTATTGATTCCCAAGTCAGATTTATTAAGGATATCGGCAAAGCATTAAATGTAGATTTCTTTGATAGACTTCATTTTGATTTTTTAATTGATAATTCAATCATTACTATTCATAAAAATAAAGTCTTATCAAAAATTGAAGAAGGAATACTTTCTGAAGAATCATTAGTATTGGATCACTTAGTTAAGTCCAAAATGCAGTTTGAACATGCATGGTCTGTGCCTCTTTCTCAAAGTTGGCACCGACGACTGATTTGAATATTTGCGTTTAATTTCATCCGAATTTTTGTAGTGGTCATCTAGTTTCTTATTCATTTGTTATAAAAAGGGATCAAATTCATGAAGAATAATGTTATACCCTCAAAATGGCACAGATGTTCAGTCGGATAAAAAATATGTTTGGAATTGATGGAGTAAAAATGTCCATTGATGCCCCTAGTACAATAGATTTAACTCAGAATGAATTAAATTTTGAACTTATCGTCACATCCAAGAGTGATTTAGTCTTAGATAATGTGAGTATTAAGTTAATAGAGAAATATAGAAGAGGGTGGGGAGATTCTAAACTGATAAATGAATATCTACTCCATGAGTCCTTTGAAGAGTTAGATATGCTTATTTCAGAAGAAGATAAATTGGTGGCTCCTTTGAAGATTAACTTCAGTTATGAAACTTCACAAGTTGATCGAATGGGAAAGAATTGGTTACTCAGACCCTTTATAAAAGCAGCCCTGACAGCCAAAAGAGTACAATCCAAATTCAGAATCGAAGTTACTGCTAAAGTGAAAGGCGTAAGAATGAACCCATTGGCTGTTCATCATTTTTCAAAGTCCAAAAAGTACTAAGACTCCTGATCAGGATTAGCTTTTCTTTTTTCTTCTATATCCTTAAGGATTTCTTCGTCACTTTTCCCCATATTGCTTAGAAGAAATTTGGCACTCGATGCCATTTCGTGTTCGGGATACATTTCCAGAAACTTCTCATAAACTAATTTCGCTTCATCTTCTTGACCAAATTCTTGCTCTAAAAGAAAACCTTTGATAAACAATGTAGTAGGGCCCTTGTCATGATTAGGATATTTATCAAGAATCCAGTCATATAAAGCCATTGCTTTAGGCATTGTTCTAAGGCTTCTTGCAACCTCAGCCGCTTTATACAAAAAATCAGGTGTGTTCTTGTCCGTCGGAAGAGTTAAAGCAAATGCTTCGGTCCCATCTACATATTTTGTAGCATTTTGCCTATTAATACCATATTCATCAGGTTCAACGAGTACTTGATCAAATAGGTAGTTCAAATAACCCTCAGCTGAAGCGAGTTCGGCAGTTAATTCTGACTCGAGAGCAGAGACTTCAATGTCATTAGGAAAGCTTTCCATCAGTCCTTTGAAAATAATATTAGCTGCATGAGCTTTATTAAGAGATTTCATTATTCCACCTAATTGAATTAGGTTCTCTTTAATCCCTTCCTCCTCTTTTGACTCTCTTATCTGGGCCATTAGATAACCAGAGGCTCTACTCAGCATTTTGGCATCCATAGCAATCTCTGATGCTTTTTTTAGGATTGGCATTACTTGAGCCATATTATTTTTATTCTCTCCTATAAAGTCTGTTGCTTTGGTGAGATATGCTGTGGCTCGCTCAGTATTGGGCTGAATCTCGTATGCTTTTGCTAGTTTGTTAAGTTCATCTTCCGCTGATGGGGTAGATGGCGAACAAGACATAAGTAAAAGAGTTATAAGAATAAAGAAGTATTTCATACAAGGATATAAATTGCTTTAAGTCACAAATATACCTTTGGGTACCCACAAATCAAATCTGGAAGAGGATGAATGGTAAAAGGATTAACATTTTTTGGTTTAGAAGAGACTTACGCCTCTCTGACAATAATGGATTATATCAGGCTTTGTCAGCCGGTTTAGAGGTAATTCCAATCTTCATCTTTGATAAGAACATACTTGACATTCTAGAAGATCGAAAGGATCATAGAGTGACCTTTATCCACAATACCATACATGCACTCAATCATGATTTGAATGCATTTGGATCATCCATTATGACTTTTTATGCAGACCCAGAAGAAGTATTTAGAATTCTAGTAAAAAAGTACAATGTAGAAACCGTGTTCACAAATAGGGATTATGAGCCATACTCAATAAGTCGTGATCAAAAAGTAAAATCTTTTTTATCAGAAAGTGGTGTTCAGTTTAGTGACTTTAAGGATCATATTATTTATGAGAAAACTGAAGTGGCTAAGGATGATGGACTACCTTATACTGTATTTACACCTTACAAAAAAAAATGGCTTCAAAAAATTAATAAAAATGATGATCTCAGCGTAGTTAAAAGTGAAGAAAGGGCCCACCATTTCCTTAAAATGGATTCGCAATCCGTTGTAAGTTTATCAGAAATGAATTTCGAAAAAAGCAAGATTACCGCTTCCCCTCTAGATGTGGATCACGATATTATTTCTCAATACGATACCACTAGAAATTTCCCCGGGCAATTTCGAGGCACTTCAAAACTAGGTGTTCATTTGAGGTTTGGCACATTAGGAATAAGAAGATTGGCTCAAATCGGGAAGAAACTGAATGATACATTTCTAAGTGAATTAATCTGGAGAGACTTTTATAGCCAAATCTTGTCTAATTTTCCTCATGTTGCAAAAAGTTGTTTTAGAATAAAATATGAAGAAATTGAGTGGGAAAATGATGAAGAGATGTTTCGTAAATGGTGTGATGGCCAAACCGGATACCCACTGGTAGATGCAGGAATGAGGGAGTTGAATGCCACAGGCAATATGCATAACAGGGTGAGAATGGTGGCATCTAGCTTTTTGACTAAACATTTATTGATTGATTATAAATGGGGCGAGGCATATTTTGCTCAAAAACTATTTGATTTTGACCTAGCATCTAATAATGGGGGATGGCAATGGGCTGCAGGATGCGGAACTGATGCTGCGCCATATTTTAGAATTTTTAATCCTACTTCTCAACTTCAAAAATTTGATAAAGATTTAAATTACACAAAAAAGTGGGTGCCTGAAATTGATACTTTTGATTATGTAAAACCTATCGTTGATCATAAAACCGCAAGATTACGATGTCTAGAACGATACAAAAGTGCATTAAATAGATAGATGAAACCAGTTGATTTTATAATAGTAGGGCAGGGGTTAGCTGGTACATCATTGGCTATAAGATTATTGGATGCAGGGAAATCTGTGTTAGTAATAGATGAAGCCAAAGAACAGACAGCTTCACTTGTAAGTTCAGGAATAATAAATCCAATAACTGGAAGGAGATATGTCAAAAGTTGGATGTTTGATCAATTACTTTCGGAAGCGCTTCATTTTTATCGTCTTATGGAAAGACGTTGGGGTATTGAAGTAATAAAACCAAAAAGAGTTCTAAGGGCATTATCAAATGTATTAGAAGAAAACCTTTGGTCTGGTCAATCTGGAAAACAGGATTACAAGGATTTTTTTGGAAAGATTATAAAAGATAAAGTCTATACTCAAGCATTCAACAATAAAGTTGTTTTTGGCGAAGTAAGAAATAGTTACCAAGTCGATATTCCTGGATTGATACTAAATGCTAGAAAGGAGCTAAAAAATAGAGGTGTCTTTATACAAGAAAGAGTTTTAGATTCAGATATACACATAGAAGATATCATTTCAATAAAAAACTATAAAACGAAGCATGCAATTTTTGCCGAGGGCTGGAAAGTCATCAATAATCCCTTTTTCAAAAAGCTACCTTTTGATCCGACAAAAGGAGAAGTGATCATTGCTGATTTAGAGGATTATAATCTTGAGGATATTATCAAAAATCAAAAATTTATATTGCCATATAGTAAAGGAGGTTATTGGATAGGAAGCACTAATGAAAATGGGGTAGACAACAATTTGCCAAATGCAAAAAAAAGAAACGAACTACATGACTTTATTACAGCTTGTGTCAAAGGTAATTATAGAATCATGCAAGAATGGACTGCTGTAAGACCATCCACTAAGCAAAGAAGACCGATCTTAGGCGCACACCCCAGTCTCAAAAACATATTCCTTTTTAATGGCCTCGGAACAAAAGGTGCATCACTAGCACCTTATTTCAGCAAAATGCTTGTTAAGCATATTTTAAAAGGTGACCAAATATTAAATGATGTGGATATTAATAGGCATCTATTTTAATAGAATTTAGCTATTGCTTTATCTAAATTTCAAACATTTTCCAAAAAATGAATTGATATTAGGCCTATGGAAATAACAGCAAATAAAGATTTAATTGACTCTATAATTAGAGAAAAAATGTTGATCACATTAGGAGCAGGAATGATTCCTATTCCTATGGTAGATATTCTCGCAGTTAGCGCTATCCAAATAGCGATGGTTCGACAGATTAGTAGGGCATTTGGCATAGATTATAAGGAATCTGATGGTAAAGCTTTAATTACGGCTTTGACAGGGGCAAGTTTTGCACGGTTGGGTGGTAGTTTGGTCAAAGCAATTCCTGGAATAGGTACTTTTTTTGGTGGATTGACTACATCAGTGTTATCTGCAGCTAGTACCTATGCCGTTGGTGAAGTCTTCAAAAAACACTTCGAAACTGGAGGTACATTTTTAGACTTCGACTTGGCTAGCCTTAAAAAGTATTATGACGAAAAATTTGAGAAAGGAAAAGATGTAGCGAGCAAAATGAAGAAAGATAAAGCTGATAAGTCTGCATCAGAGTCAGAATCAAAGACCTCGGATATGAACCCAGATCTAGCGGCAAGATTACATGAGTACGAGCAGCTTCGTAAAGCTAAAGTGATAACTAATGAAGAATTTATTCACCTAAAGGACAGGATAATACAAGAGAAGTAAGCCAGACTTTTCATCATTTTTTAGAATTTTTTAGAATAATCAGTAAACTCTCATCATAAAACTTCCTTTGTTACGTTTATTGATCTGATTAATTTACCAAAAATTCTTTAATGAAAAACTTGTTTACTATTTCAGTCTTATCAATGACTGTTTTATTTGCTAATAACCTAAATGGTCAAATTAGCACTCCTGCTCCAAGCCCTAAAGCTACTATGACTCAGATGGTAGGTCTTACTGAAGTATCACTTGAATACTCTAGACCTGGAGTAAGAGAAAGAGACGTTTTCTCTGCTGATGGACTTGTTCCTTTTGGCAAAGTGTGGAGAACTGGTGCTAATCAAGCAACCAAAATAACTTTTAGTGAAGATGTAACTGTAGAAGGCCAGGCTCTTGAAGCTGGTGCATATGCTATTACGACAGTGCCCGATGCTGCTTCATGGGATGTTCTTTTTCATAAGCATGAAAGCTCAAATGCTGGATCTTATACGGATAAGACACCTGCAGCTAAAGTTACAGTTACTCCTCAAACTCTTCCATTCTCAGTAGAAAACTTCTTCATCACATTAGCTAATTTAGAGGCTGATGGAGCTGTTTTAGAATTGATTTGGGACAATGTCTTAGTACCAGTAAAAGTCGGTGTTCATACCGATAAAGCGGTAATGGCAAACATTGACAGGGTACTTGCAGGTCCATCAGCAAATGATTATTATGCTGCTGGAATCTATTTGTACAATTCTGGAAGAGATAAAGACAAGGCGCTAAAGTATGTTCAAAAAGCTACTAGCCAAGGAGAGCCAAGATTTTGGCAGAAAAAATGGGAAGCTGAAATTTTAGCTTCTTTAGGTCGTAATGCCGAAGCAATAAAAGTAGCTAAGCATTCACTAGAACTAGCAGAGAAAGCGGGGAATGCGGATTATGTAAAAATGAATAAAGACAACATTGCTAAGTGGAATATGTAATATTTTGCTGTCAGCTATAACCTAATAATGAAAAGCCGGAGAATTTGAAATTCTTCGGCTTTTCAATTTAAATCAAACTATTCTTGCATTAATTTCGTTGAGAGATGACGGAGGATAAATGTCACAAATAATCAAAAGAGTCATATCATTAGGATTAGCAATTCTCATTGGATTTACCAGTGTAGGATTTAGCGCTGATCTTCATTTTTGCAAAGGACACTTTAAGAGTATGGCTCTTTTTGGAGCAGCAAAAAGTTGTCATAAAATGAAGACCAATCCTTCATGTCATAGTACTAATAAAGTCATAGATGATTCTGAAAAAAGTTGTGATTTAGAAAAAGATGATAACTGCTGCAAGAACGAAAGAGTGTCCCGAAAAATGGATTATGACGCTCCAATAGTTCTACAAGGGCTCGATAATCAGGGAGTTGAGGATGTTGCCCCTATTATTATTTCTCTTTCACTTTTTATTGCTGTCACAGAAGATGTGTATTCTTTGTCTCAAAGCCATCCTCCAGATATAAATAACCATAACACTCTATACGGCAATGAAATGAGAATTGCCTTCCAATCCTTCCTATGTTAGGACTTTCATGATTATTAAGTAGTAGTATTCTCTATTGAATGCTCTAGGTTTTATTTCTAAACAATCATGAATATTAAAATGAAAAATATATTACTTGTAGTCATGTGCACATTTGCACTGATAAAAATTCAAGCACAAGGCCCTCCCATTACCGCTGACAAACCTATAATGCTAGGCGGAAATTCTGTTATAATAAAGACACTTACAGAAATAAGGAATACCGATGACGGTTCTTTTGGAAGGATACCAGTAATGATACATTATCTCCAATCTTCTAATTCTCTTATAGCCATTCATATTCCATGGACTACCTACAATTTCAAAGTTGAAGGGACAGAGAAAATGGAGGAAGAATAGGAGATATTGGGCTGTTAGCTAAATATCAGTTTTACAGAAAAGACGGAAAGGCTAAGACATTTAGAATGGTGGCGAAAACCTTTCATAATTTTCCCATTGGATATGAGCTTGGGCCTGTAGAAATAAGTAGCGGAAAGTTTCAAAGTTACATAGGATGGGTGTCTGGTTACGAAAGCATAAAATATGGGATTTCTACAGAGCTGGGATATAACATCGTGCCTGGTGGAGATTTTGATGAAATGAGAATGAAAGTTGGAGTAGGGTTACCATTATTGAAGCCTGTTTATCCAGTGAAACAAATTAACTTATACTTTGAATACGCAAATAATTGGCAGCCAAACACTGATGCTTTTGAGGTACTTTTTGCTCAAGGCATTCAATATGCTAAAGGGAGATTGACTTTGGAAATGGCAGTTCAGTTACCACTTTATCAGAAGAATAAAGATCAGTTTGTTTTAAACTCGAATATTCTTTTAGAAACTAGATATATATTTTAACCATTACAATATAAAATGAAGGAGAAGTCCAAATATGTGACTTCTATCTATTAATCATAAAAAGAATTATATAATGAAAAACATCATAAAAGTATTAACAATCACATTTCTAGGAAGTGTCTTTGCTCAGCCAGTAATGGCTCAAAAGAAAAAGGATAAAGATCTATTTGAAGTACAAGTAGATGGACTAGGTTGTCCATTTTGCGCTTATGGATTGGAGAAAAAGATCAAGGAATTTAAAGGCATAAAGAATATCAAAATTGATATGGAGTCAGGTGATTTCTCATTTACATCACCTTCAGACAAAGAGCTTTCACTTGAGGAGGTAGAAAACAAAGTAGATAAAGCAGGGTATACTGCAATATCTTCTAAAGTAACTAGAGCTGATGGATCTGTTCAAATTGGGGAGTCTGTGGCCGTGTCAGATAAAGTAGACAGGAATAGGGTAGTGAAGACTACTATTTTTGTAGAAGGCACCTGCAAGATGTGTCGTGCTCGTATTTCGAAAGCTGCCCGGAGAATAGAAGGTATTGTGGAAGCAGATTGGGATGAGAAATCTAAAATAATGTCCTTTTCATATGACAAGTCTTTATGCTCTAAAGATGATGTAGAAAAAGCAGTTGTAGCCATGGGACATGATACAAGAAACATCAGTGCTGATGATGAGGTGTATGAAAACTTGCCGGCATGTTGTCTTTATGAACGTATAAAGCGTGAGAAATAATGGGAGGAGGACTGTGTAAAAACTTATTGACCTATGGGATCCTTATTGCTTTAATTGTTGTTTTTGCATCCTGTAGCGAAAAAGGATGGCAACCGAAAGAAACGATTTTGTTAGATGGAGTAGCTCCTAAAGGAATCACCCATTGAAATAATGAAATGTGGCTCAGTGACGGTGATAACAACCGTTTAGTTGTCATTAATGAGGAAGGAAAGGTGACGAGAGAGGTAGGACCCATTCAGCGACCTATGCACATTATCAGCAGAATGGACAATATGTAAGTGCCTTCATATGGTGCTGACCAGATTTATAAATTTGGAGATTCAAATGTAGATACCTTGACTTCTGAAATTGAACTCGAAGGCCCAGGTGGTGTAGATGTAGTAGATGGGTTTACTGCTATTGCAGATTTCTATAATCATCAAATCATCACCTTTGATGGATCTAATTGGAATTCTTTTGGAGGAAAAGGTAAAGCAAATAGAGAAATGCATTATCCCACAGACATACTAATAGAAAATGAAAAGCTTTGGGTAGCTGATGCATACAATAACCGGATTCAAGTTTTTGATTTGAAAGGAAAACAATTACTGACCTTTGGTGATGAGCTAGGCATGAATGCGGCAACTGGTATTTATGTTACTACAGATGAAGTCTATATTACAGATTTTGAAAATAGCAGAGTTTTCATATTTGATCATGAAGGCAATGTTATAGAAACCATAGAAACAGGACTAGATAAGCCTACAGATGTATTTCTTCATGAAGAAGAGTTACTAGTCATTAATTATCAAGGAAAGTATATTTCTTAATTTTCAAGATAGAGAAAGACTAAATTTTAAGAGATTAAAGACTAGTTCTTAAGTGAACTGGTCTTTTTTATTTTATGTGTTTTTTATAGGTTTCCTGAGTTGATTTGTGCTTAACCTGTGCTTAACGACACTTAAAAATATTGTTATCAATAAACATCAATTCAAGATACTGACAATGATACCAAAATAGAAGTAGAAAGGACAAGTGATGCGGACATAATTGTTTTTACAATTGAAGGTGTAGAGAATTTTAGAATGATAGGTAAACGATTTGAATTTTTAAACAATGGAAGATCCATATTTATTGGCGAAGGTACAGGTAGGGAAGATGAAAACGCAGATAATCAAAATACAGCAATTGATCACAATGCTATGTTCAATGATTCACTTTTAGGTAAACAAAATGTAGCTGTTGGAGAGTCAACATTACTTGAACTTAAAAGTGGAGAGCGTAATACAGCAGTTGGTCAATCAGCAATGCGCAGATTATCAACTGGCTCATACAATACAGCTGTTGGAGAGGATTCTTTATATGGGAATATTGTGCGAAATAATAATACCGCAATTGGACGACATGCAGGAGAAAATATTTTTGGTGATGGTGGTGTATACATAGGTTACCGAGCTGGTCGGCACGAAACCGGATCTAACAAGCTTTATATTGACAACTCAGATACTGCGAGTCCTTTGATTTATGGAGAATTTGATAATAATTTGATAATCATCAACGGAACATATGAAGTGACTAGTGATATCAATTTAAAATCTGACATCGAAGAGTTATCAGGAGTATTACCACAAGTACTTTCATTGCAAGGAAATAAGTATAAAAGAAAGAATATTAAAGATTCTGAAAAAAGAGAGATTGGTGTTATCGCTCAAGATATCCAAAAGATTTTCCCTGAGCTTGTAGGATCAAATAAAGAAGGCTACTTGTCTGTGAATTACACAGGTTTAGTTCCTGTACTTATTGAAGCAATGAAAGAGCAACAGCAACAGATTAATAATTTATCAAAACGGTTAAACTCAATCGACAACAAGTAGTAGGGTGCAATCCGAAATAGGCGCATAGTAATTTTACCTTGTAGATAATATATGTGTGTATTACGACGTATCCAATATACACAAACCTTCTACTTAACATAATATAAATTATAGGCAAAAAGGTGGTGTGTAATATTGAGCCAGACGAGTTTCATCTAATGGTCTTAGACATAGATAGAAATATAACCCTGAGTACAAACTAATTCTCATATCTTTAAAATTTAGATTAGAATTAAAGATTATGGGAGTATTATCAGATTTGAAAAAGATATTTTTTGGTGCTGAAGCTATTGGGAAATCAGCTATTAATAAAACTAAAGATGCAGCGTCTGAGGCTGCTGGTAATTTATCCGAGGAAATCACAAGCAAAACTACCGGACTACGAGATGCAGTATTAGAGAAAGCTGGGGAAACAATGGAAACGATGCAAAAGAAAGCAGGTGAAACCATGGATGCTGTTCAGAAAAGTGATGCTACAAATAAAGCCTCCGATACACTTAGTGATTTTAGTAAAAAGGTTACAGAGAAAACTACAGCATCTATTGAAGAATTAAAAAAGAGTGAAACGCTAAAGAAAGCGGCCGAGACACTTGAGACATTTGGTGAAACTATACAAGATAAAGCCAGTGATGTAGCCGAAAAAGCTGTAGAGAAAGCTGGTGATTTTTCTGAATCAATAGGAACAACAGTTTTTGGTGAAAACAATGAGAGGCTTGAAAAGCTCCAGGATATCACTCAGGATATTGGCAAGAAAGTTATGGAGACCAAAGACAAGATGGTAGAAAAGGCTTCAGAGCTAAAGAAAGATCTCGATGAAAAAATGGATGAGACCTTGGAAAAAGCAGAAGACTTCGAAGCAAAAGAAAAGTTTGAAAAAGAACAGAGAAAAAATAGAGTACCTACAGATCATGGTGATTCATTATTGGATGATGAAGATGATTTCTTTTCAAAAGCTAAAAAATATTCTGAAGGCGACTATTCAGTATTTAGTGAAGGAAAGATTACAATTGACAAAGACACCACTATTAAAAAATCCTCCTCAAAAAGCAACAAAGATTCTAAAGCAGCCGGATTTGAGGATCTTGATGGAGATGGAAATGAGATCGTAGATGATGCTATAATGGACGAAGGTGACGCGGACGTTTAAACCATGC
This sequence comes from Saprospiraceae bacterium UBA7328, assembly GCA_002471345.1. GTDB lineage: Bacteria > Bacteroidota > Bacteroidia > Chitinophagales > Saprospiraceae > UBA7328. The sequence continues at coordinate 34,452 of DKPS01000142.1, read as the reverse complement.
TTTTAAGATCGGCTGGAGAGTATTCTACAGATTTAAGCACTTTTTCATCACCAACCCTATACACTAGATATTCACCATTCTTTTCTTTTATAAAGGACTCGGTGTTTTTGGTGTTTTTATAGTGCTTCTGAGTTCTTTGTGCTTCTTCCAAGCTTTTGCATACCTTACTCATATTAGACCTGTGTACTTCATCAAAAAGCATTTTGAATTTCGTGCTCAAACCAAATTCTAGTACAGCCCCTGATAGTACATATTGGAGATCACTCAAAGCATCCGCTATTTCAACTAAATCATTGTCTGCAATAGCATCTTTCAATTCATTCAACTCTTCTTGTAATAAGTTTATTCTCAAATCACATCTTTCTGATGAAGGAATCGTGGGATCGTCCAAAACAGGCAAATCAAATGTGCTATGAAATTCTGCTACGTCTGAAAGGCCATTTGGTTCATCAAATTTCTTATTCATTGTCCTTTGGTTTTGTCTGAACACAAATTAAAACATAATTTAATATATGAGGAAGGTTTGCTAGAATCTCTTAAAAGACTATTCCTCAGATGATGAGATTAGATCTGGACGTCTTTCTTGAGTACGTTTCACGGACTGTTCGTGTCTCCATTCATCTATTTTAAGATCATGCCCGGAGAACAAGATATCAGGTACTACCCTACCCTTATATTCAGCTGGTCGGGTATATGTAGGCGGCGCTAAAAGATTATCTTGAAAAGAATCTAGAAGAGCTGAACTTTCATTATTCAGAACTCCAGGAATAAGCCTAGTAATAGAATCCACTAATATTGCCGCTCCTAATTCTCCACCACTAAGTACATAATCTCCTATACTAATTTCCATCGTCACGTGCATTTCTCTTATTCGTTCATCTATTCCTTTATAATGCCCACATATGAGCATAAGTGATTGATTTAGAGATAGTTGATTACACTTTTTTTGATTTAAAACAGAGCCATCAGGAGTGAGATAAATGATTTCATCGTAGCTATGGTGAGATTTCAACTCAGAAATACAATTATCTAAAGGTTCCGCCATCATTACCATACCAGCACCTCCTCCATATTGATAATCATCAATTTGCTTATGTTTTCCTATTCCATATTTTCGAAGATCATGGATATTAATTTCTAACAGACCTCTTTTCCGAGCTCTGCTTAATATAGAGTGCTCAAATGGACTGTTCAGTAAATTAGGGACTGCAGATACAATGTCAAAACGCATTTACCCTAAGATTTCAGCTCTGCATAATATTTGTAGAAATACGGTATAGTCTCCATTCCTTTATAAAAATTGAAGAGACCATAATGTTCATTTGGAGAATGAATGTCATCACTATCTAGTCCAAAACCCATTAATATAGTTTTTACACCTAATATGGTCTCAAAAAGACTTACAATTGGAATACTTCCACCTCCTCTCACTGGTATAGGTTCTTTGCCGTATGTTTTTTCCATAGCTTTTGCAGCAGCTCTATATTCAGGAGTATTTATAGGAGTTACTGCCGGCAATCCTCCATGATGAGGCGTGACCTTAACTTTCACTGATGATGGAGCAATACTTTCAAAATGTTTGGTGAACAACTCTGTGATATTATCATCTGATTGGTTGGGCACCAGCCTCATACTTATTTTGGCATATGCCTTAGAAGGCAGTACTGTCTTTGCCCCTTTACCAATATATCCACCCCATATTCCATTTACATCCAAAGTCGGACGTGTAGAGGTCCGTTCCAAAGTATGAAATCCTTTTTCTCCTTCTACAGATTCAATCTTGAGATCATCTTGATATTCTTCAATCGAAAATGGAATTCTTTCTATAGCAGATCTTTCTTCATCTGTTAGATCTTCTACATCATCATAGAACCCTGGAATTGTTATGTGTTTATTTTCATCTTTTAGTGAAGCAATCATTTCACAAAGGACATTTATTGGGTTGCCCACTCCTCCACCGTATACACCTGAATGCAGGTCTCTATTTGGCCCTGTTACTTCTACTTCTGCATAACTCAATCCTCGAAGGCCAACTGATATTGACGGTACGTCATTAGCTATCACTGAAGAATCTGATATCAATACTACGTCACATTGTAGTAGCTCCGTATTAGCTTTCAGAAAGTTCTCAAGGTTATCAGACCCTACTTCCTCTTCACCTTCAAATAGAATTTTGACATTGCAATCTAATTCCTGTGAAGCTATCATTGCTTCTATCGCTTTCACATGCATGAATAATTGTCCCTTGTCATCACATGATCCTCGAGCAAATATTGCTCCTTCAGGATGTATTTTTGTTTTCTTTATTACAGGCTCGAAAGGAGGACTATCCCATAGATCCAATGGATCCGGAGGTTGTACATCATAATGACCATAAACCAGAACTGTCGGCAGGCTTTTATCAATTATTTTCTCCGCATATACGACAGGATGTCCTGGTGTGGAGTAAACGTTAACATTTTCGAGCCCAATAGTCTCAAGATGATCTTTGAGCCAATTTGATGCTTTGACCAAATCTTCTTTATGCTTTGGGTCTGCACTGATAGATGGAATTCTTAATAATTCAATCAATTGATCTAAGTACTTCTCCTTATTTTCTTCTAGTATTGCTATACTTCTCATTCTATCTACTTTTCATGAAAATGCTCTGAAAGTTTTTTCTTTAAAACTATTCTATTGATATCAATTTTATATTCGCCCTTGCAGGCATAGGATACTTCACCAGTTTCTTCTGAGACCATAAAAGTAGCACTATTTGTATTCTCACTTACACCAATTGCAGCCCTATGACGAAGGCCTAATTCCTTAGGAAGTTGCATGCTATCTGAGACTGGAAGAATGACTTCACATTTGTAAATTCTGTCCTTTACGATCACAAGGGCTCCATCATGCAAAGGAGATTCCTTTTGAAATATGCTTATAATTAATCTACCATTAAGAGCAGCATCTAGTAATGTTCCTGAATTAGTCCATATCGGAACTGATTCGTTCTCTGATATGATGATTAATGCTCCAACTTTATTCGCTGCAAGATGCTCTATAGCCTTGAACATTTCATTTACATTCCGCTCTTCAAGTTCGTTAAGTCTTTCTTCATGTTGGCCTATTAGACGATCTAGAAAAGTAGATCTACCTTTTAAAGTATTGTTGCCAAGCATGAGTAAGAATTGTCTTACCTCAGGCTGGAAGATGATAATCAATATGAGTACACCAGATACCAAAAAAGGTCCGAGCACAATTCCTAGCAGTTTCATATCTAAAAAAGAAACAGCAGTGCCTATAGCATAAAACAAAACTACACCTATAAAAATATTGAATGCAGTAGTCCCTTTAAGCAACTTATAGATTAAGTAAAATAGGTATCCCACAATCAGGATATCCACAACATCAAGTACTCTAATTCCTAAAATTGAAAAGTCTAATATGGAGGAAAGAATCATACACTTTAAATAGTGGTGAAAGATACTCAAATCAAGTCGCTGATGAAAGAGCTCATAACTTTATATTGAAAATATTATAATATGATCTATTTTTAGGCAAAATATAAGGATATGAGCTTCCTAATTATTCTGATATCACTATTCTCCTTTCAAGAAGATGGAAGTATTGAAATACCCTGTGAAATCGCGTATGAAAGAGAAATTGTAAACACGAAATCTAAGAGAGTAGATTTAGTCCCACAGTATTTCTTTGCCTTTTCTCATCCAGAACTAAAATCATTCTACAAATCAAACAATTTCATAAAAACCTTTTGTCAAATAAGCAAAAATAACGGTTTGATTGTGCTCAATTTGAACTTGAATTTGGCATCAAGTGTCGCAAAAAGTGACTATGGCGTTGTCAGCAAAGAAAGCAATCTGATCATTCATTTAATCAAAGGAGGACAGGTTAACCTTCGATGTGCCAATGGCAGTCTTGGCAGAACAAATAATGAAGCTAATAAAACGACCTATGCCCTCAGTTATGAATTAGATAAGAACCAAGTCAAAAAACTTAAGAAGTATGACATAGACAAAGTAGAATTGGAGTGGAGCAGTGGTTATGAATCCTATGAAGTTTATGAAGTAGATGCTATTCTTAATCAAATGAATTGTATAGAAAAATTGGGGTTATTATGAGGACAAATTCTGAGCTAAAAACTAAACTTGGTCTTAAGCTTCCTACCGATCCTAGATGGGTGAATCTAGCTGAAAAAGAACTTGAAGATATTCTTACCGACCATGCTTATTGTGAACAAAAAGCTGCGTCCTCATGTATATCCATAATTTCACAATTCTCTGAATATGAAAAGATAGTGGAAGAATTAGCACCAATTGTTGCTGAGGAATGGGATCATTTTAGAATGGTATATCAAGAGCTAAGAAATAGAAAACTGAAGCTAGGGAAACAACGTAAAGATGAATATGTAAACCTATTATTAAAGTTTCAAAAAAAAGATGGAAGCAAATTAGATAAGCTACTTGACAAATTACTTACAAGTGCAATGATAGAAGCCCGTAGTTGTGAAAGATTTAGGCTACTATCACTTCATATAAAAGAAGATAGTCTAAAGTCCTTCTATCATGAGTTTATGGTATCTGAAGCTGGACACTATAAGACATTTTTGAATCTTGCAAAGGAGTATTGTGGACAAGAAAAAACTCTTGCTAGATGGCAAGAGTTTCTATCTTATGAAGCTAAAATTATGAACCAATTAGAACCTAAAGGCAATAGAATGCATTAGATTATGGTCCTATAATCAATGCTGATTAAGTCTTTTTAGTACACCTCTATCATCGATTACAACTTCGGCATCTTTGAACCCTCTGTTCACAGCTTTAATACGAGCTGCATCTGCCTCTTCAATTGAATTAAATCCTGAAAGGACAAAAATATGCCAATAACCTTTTGTCCATTGTTCTAAGTCTCCATCTAAATAGTTTAACTCTTCAGAATCAAACCATGTAGCATCAGAATAGGAAGCTAATCGAACTTTATATTGTGGCCCTGCAGGAGCTTCTTCATCGCTATAATAATCTACAAATGCGTCTCCATTTAACAATTCAATATTAGTATCATCCAATGTTGCAATCGTAATGAAAGCATCTCCGAATCCATTTCTTTTTACTTGAGCTAATATTTGATCAGCTTCTCCCCTATTTTCAAAAGACCCCAATCTGATTTTAGTCGATCTATCTGTCACGAAGCGATATAAGTTGCCTAATGTTTTAATTTTTGTAAAATCTTCTATCTGACCTTTGGATTCTTTTAGTGAAGCTATTTGAATGAAATATTTTTTTGTTATTGGCTCATTCCTACTTTTAATCGCACCTTCCAAATCAAGATCATAATGATCATATAGCTTGAATTCACCGTCAATATTGAATAAACCCGTTGTAGATTCTGAAACTTTTGAAGCAAGTAAGCTCTCTTCTGTTTCAGAGACTTCAGATATCGTTTGGGAATAATTATTATTGTGATCGATGTTTTCAATTCTAGAATTAGCTAGATCTTCAAGATCTGTGACTTCCGGAGTGTTTATTGCTAAGATCTCATCAGCTAAAGTGATGATTTTCGATCCAAAATAAATATCGTCTTTACCTCTTCCACCTAGTCGATTTGAGGTGAATATAAATTCATTCTCTTCAAAAGTAGAAAGGTAATAATCATCACCTGGAGAGTTAATACCTTTACCCATATTAGTAGGTAAAGACCATTTGCCATCATTCACAGATGAAGAGAAGATATCAAATCCACCTAATCCTTCAAACTGGTCTGATGAAAAGTATAACATGTCATTTGAATAAAATGGAGTGATTTCATTAGCTGTTGAATTCACTTGAGGTCCTAAGTTTTCAGGAGTCTGCCATTCCCCACCTTTAAGGTAGGAGACATAAATATCAAAACCACCAAAACCTCCTTCTCGATTTGAAGAAAAATACATAGCAGTGCCATCGAATGCCAAATGGGGAAAACCATATGAATATTCAACTTCATTGTATGGAAGAGGCAAATCATTTGTAAAATCTCCATTCTCTGTCACCTGAGCAACATAAATACTCAAATCTGAATCCACACCTTCAATGCTAATGGCTCCATCAGATAAATTGTGCTTTGTATATGCTACTTTATTTCTACTTTCTGAATAAGAAACAGGGCCTAAACCAGATATTTCTTCAATATCCGATCTGAGAAAATTCAATTCTGAAATGTCAATATTTTCTTTCATCGGTGCGATAAAAAGATCATTGCCATAAGACTTAATGTAACTCAAGTTTTTCTTTCCTTCGGTTCTTTTTAAATCTGTTCTAAATGATGAAAAAATAATTTTGTTATTGAATACCACTGCACCAAAATCAGAATTCACAGAATTTCCATCAAATGGTAGAATGTCAAATTGATCTTCAGCTTTCAATAATTCAATAGCGGCCTCACATCCAGCAAGGTGAATATTTGCTGTAGCTTCATCTATAGCTGAGACTTGAGAATATAACTTTTGCGCTTTTTCATATAATCCCAATTTCTTAAGACTACTGGCATAATTTAGCACTTCTGCCATATCTGTTTCTGCAAGATCCACACTTTTCTCATACCAGTAAACTGCTTTCATCAATTGATTAGTCCGTCTATAGGCTTCAGCCAATTTGAGTTGGGCATAATTATTTTCTGGATTTTGATCTAGATAGGACTTATAATTCTTAATGGCCAGGTCATAAGCTCTCAATTCAAGCTGCTTATCAGCTTTCCTGATGTCTTTTTGAGCAATGCTTTGAATTGCTGTGAGACTGATTATGATTAAGACCGATAGAAGTTTAATGTAGTTCATGTGAGCAGTTCTTTATGCGAATGAGTAATAACCACTTATTAGTTAGGCACAAATATATTAAATATTATTCGCATATGATAATTATAATTGAGAGGTATACTGGGTAATATAGGTGAGATTTTGCTACTGATTTTTCAGTGTCACTTTAGAATTATGAGTTCTTGGTTTTGCCATTTGATGAAAGCATAAAAATCAGCATCATACCAACTAGAAAGCTCAAAACGCATTGAAATATTTGTGGGCTCGAAAAAGAACTAAACCCTGAAGGCAGTAGATTTTGCTCGGTAATAATCTTAAGGTTTTCTTTTGCAATTTCATGAGTTTCTGACCAGGCATATACAATACCATTCGATTTATCCATAATCTGATCTGGAATTCTCCAAGGCCATATTTTATTAAGACTACCTATAAGTATGCCGATCATTAGGGCCATTGTAGAATGAAAATGTCTTTTAAACGTATAAGAAAGAACCCTTGCAAATGAAAAAAGCCCCAACAAACATCCTATTCCAAATGCTACGAGCACATAAAGATTATGTCCTAGACCAGGATTACTAAGAAACCCTTTTACCGCTCCTATCACTGTGCTATACATACCCAATAGAAGCAGAATGAAACTACCAGATAATCCTGGCAACATTAATGCTGAAATAGCCAAAATACCGCTCAACATAATTATCACTAGATTATCACTGCCATTAGTAGGGCTTATAAGGGTGATGGCGTATGCTACAATTCCTCCTAAAACCAAGAGTGCAATTCTAGCAGTATTCCAATTTACATCCTTACTGAGGTAAATTGCAGATGCAAGTACTAGACCGAAGAAGAATGACCAAAGTAAAAGTGGATAATTATCAAGGAGATAACTTATACCAAATACTCCTATGACAATGCCTGAAGCCATTCCAACTAAAAGTGATATCAGGAATTTCCCGTTTACAGCTTTGAAAAAATCACTAAAATGTCCTCTTAAGAGCAATCCAATTGTGGTTGGATTTATAGCTTTTATTGTAGAAAGTAATTCTTGATAAATTCTAAAAATGAATGCAATTGTCCCTCCTGACACTCCTGGTATTGTCTCCGCTATACCCATAGCTAAACCTACTGCACTTACTTTTTTTGATGTATTACTACTACTCATTAATTTTCTATTCTAACTTTTAGACTGTCCATTTGGACATCGGTATGTTCTTTTTCAACTTGAAAGTTTACTTTTAAAGGAGTGATAATCGGGCTACCCGCATCTATCCAGGCTGTGTACCAACTTGATGCTATTGCAGTGATTGCCTCCCTCATTCTGTTTTCAACCATTCCATTCATAGATTTCTGATAGGCCTTGGCATAAGCTACACATTCTATCCTTTGAGTCACTCCCAATCTCTCGTCAAAACAATATTGGTTGTCTTTAGGAAATGATTTACGCAGATCCATTTCAAGATTTAGGACATCATCCACAAGATCATGACTTTCCAAAACAATATTCCAGAAATAATCTTCTTTATTCTCTATGTACGCTCTAGGTTCAGTCCAGAAATCATAATTTTCTGCTGCAAACAATTCAGGTATTCTAGTTTCCCAAAAGGCATGAATTCCGTCTTGACCAGTGAGCTGGCCATTATAGTTTTCCGTAGTATGAAGAGGGACATGGGCATCACTTATATAATGTCCCATCTCTCCTGCTAGTCTAATTATAGAAGAGATATCGTTATCCACAAAGGCCCACATCAATCTGTTTTGATACGATGTAAGATGGTATGGAATGATACCGTATTCATCTAATCGATTATGAAAGTATAATTTGTTATAATTTTCTAATTCCTGAAAAGGTAAGAAGTGGGTTTTACTCTCCATTTCACTGAGATCCCATTCTTTTGCCTTTTGCTCATCATATCTCACATTTTCATAAAAAAATGACATCAATGAATCTCTTAAACCAGAATTTAGCAAAGAGGTTTTCTTCTTGACAAACATGGTATCAGATGCTTCTTCATTTACAAAGTAAATATTGCCAAATTTCCACACGGCAGATGAATAGGAACGAGGTACATTTGAAAAAGGCAAAACTCCCCAGTGGTCTAGATCCATATAATGCCTCACAGCTTCGTGAGGTGATGAATGACGTCTTTGATCCGGAGCGATAGCAAAATGTCTAACATCCTCCAAATTCAATTTGAAAATAGGGATCAACTCAGTAGGGAGTAGAAAAATGGCCTTTTGATTGATCAATTTATGAGCATAGAATCCCCAGACATCACTTTTTTTACCACATAATAAAAACAATGCAGTAAGAATAATTGCACTAATGTATGTTATTAGTCTAGGCATATTTCTTTTTCAAATAAATGGAGAAACCCAAATAACTAATCAAAAGTAAGATCAGTGGTAAGATCAGGTTAAATCCAATCCAGAACGTTCTTTCTTTTGCGATCCTTTGCTTATCAAATGAAGCAAGTTTCTGTTCAGATCTTTCATCAGGTTGAAGGAATTGGTCGCCATTGATAAGATACTCTAAGCAATTTGTTAAGAAAGTCTCATTATCCAAAAAAACGGAACGCTCCCACTTATTAAAGCCAATTGGTAATTTTCGGCCTGATCTATCTGCTCCAGGCATAAAAACACTTTGATCCGTCACAATTATTTGTGCAGAATGCTGAGTAGGCTTTGATAATATTGAGATGCCTTTACTGCTCAATTTTTCAACCTGAGATCGATTAAGTCTATTTTGAAAATATGACTGAAAAGAACTTTCAAGAAGAATTGAGGTGATTTGGCTTTTTTCATGATAAGCATCCACATTTACTGTTTCCCTCAAAGATTCAAAAGAAAAGAGAATTGGATATTGATGTTTTTTAGAATAATCGGATGAAGTAATTAATGGAGTCTTCTTAATTTCAAATGACGTAATAACTGTATCGATTATAGTTGGAAACAACATATTTACCTCCCCAAGACCAGAGGATATAAAGTGATCAGGATTTCCTTGCATCACAGGATGAAATGGATAGTTAAACATTTCAGTCTGTGCCCTGCCACCTTGTTCTCCAATCACTTGTGGAATACGGCTTGATCTTAAATCACTTAGCCAATTTCCACTGAGCCGCACTCCATTATGAAATAGAAAATCTTGAATAGCAATTTCTGAGAATTTTGGTATGTACGATCCATAAATATTAATACTGTCCAACTCCAAGTTGTACTCTTCAATCAACCATAAAACCTTTCCACCATTTATCAGAAATTGGTCGATGAAGATTAAATCTTCTTTATTCACATTTATTTCAGGTGAAATAGGAATGATTGCTACTTGAGTAGAATCCCTTTTTACAAATAATTCCTTAGGTGAAAGTATGGTAGATGCATATTTTCTAGAAAGTGAGTTGTTTAAATCAAATGAGGTCTTTTTCAAGAATTTTTCTAATGCAATTACCCCTACTTGAGGTAGTATTTCTTTGGAAAGTTCGAAGAGGCCCTTTGTTACTTTAGACTCTAATTTTTGAATTGATCTGTATATGGCATCTTCTTCACTTTCTCCAGGATTCCTACTTTCAAGAATATTGATAAATAACTCAGAATCACCTTTCTCTAAATGTATGTAAGGATAAATTAGTGTCTCTTTTATTTCGTCACCTGAAGTAATTCTGAGATTTGTAGGGTTGACATTCTTTTCTGAAAAAAGTTTTCTTAAAGCACTTACCTGACTGATTGAACCTTGATTTGGGTCAAACATATCATACCAGATTTTACTATTGATGCCATGAAGGCTGGACAAAAAGAATTCAGTTTCATTTTTTAGCTTTTTGAAAGAAGCAGGAATTTTATCCCCCATAAGAAGTGTGGCCACTACCCTCTCATTATTGGCCTCTACAATTTCTCGATTCCTTTCGCTAAGAGTGTATATTCCAGAAGAAGTAAAATCCCATCTCAATTTCAGACCAGAAGCAAGAATGTTTATTCCAATAAAAATAGAAATGAAAATAGGCCATTTCCAATTGAACCACCTTTTTGTATCTTCTTTCACCTCAATCTTTTTTCAATGTTTCTTATCGCGAAAAATGAGAAAAGAACAATAAGTGTTGCGAAATATATCAAGGACCTCATTTCTACAATTCCTCGACTTAAAATCTCTAAATGACTATCAAGACTGAAATATTTCAAAAGGTAATCAGCATTTCCAACTAAGACTGGCAATTCACTGATGAAAGAAGGGATGGACAAAAAGAAATAACATAACAATACAGAAAGCAAAAAAGCCGCTGACTGATTTTTAGAAATAGAACTAGCAAATGTACTGATAGCTGTAAAAACAAGAGCCAAAATCAATATTCCGAAATAGGAAGAAATGATCTGTAAGTGGTCGATTTCTCCAATATTAGAAGCTAAAGAATGTATGGAAAAATATGAAGACAAAGACAAAATCAAGAACAAAAATATAATGGTCATTCCTGAAAGAACATGTCCCAACCAATAGTTTAACGGGTTTAGTGGTTTTGAAAACAACCAATCACTCATGCCATTCTCAAAGTCCTCTACCACGAAATTCATAAAAAGAGAAGGAATGAAAATTAAAAAGATGAAAGGGACAGTGCTAAAAAATAATGACAAATCGGCAAATCCAAAATCGAGTATAGAAGAAGACGGAATCACCCATAGAAACAAATTCAATATCAAAATAAACAAAGCGACAGAAAGCACTTTAAAAGGAGATCTGAAGAAAGATGATATTGTATGAGTATATACCGCGTTCACTCTATTTTTGATAATTTACAAAAGCGTTTTCCAAATTATTCTCCATTCTCATTTCTATGATCTTTATGCCATTTGCAACTGCAGCATCGAAAATCTTTTCTTTAGAATTCTTTGTTTCTAACCATATAGAAAGCTCATTATTATTTATAATTTCTGTTCTTCCAATAGAATTAAACCATGCTATCTCAGGTGGTCTATTAAATATAATTCTCATTGCTTCATGCCCATTCTCATCTGAATACTGTACAGTTCGTCCTTCCTTCAGAATGTATATTTTATTACATATTTGCTCAATTTCAGAAAGGATATGTGAGGATAAAATCACTACCCTATCTTTAGAAAGATTATTAATAAGTGATCTGATTTCTATTAATTGTGACGGATCTAATCCAGATGTAGGTTCGTCAAGAATAAGAAGTTGTGGATTATGAATTATAGCTTGAGCTAAACCAACCCTTTGCTTAAATCCCTTAGATAGGTTTTTGATTTGTTTATGTTGATGATCTTCTAGCCCTACTTCTAAAATTGTTTCTGATATTCTTTTTTTGCTGGCAGCAAGTTGATTTAAATCACAAGAGAAACTCAAAAACTCTTTCACAAATAAATTGGAATACAATGGATTATGCTCAGCGAGATATCCTATTTTCTGTTTCCATTTCATCGACTGAACATCTACAACTTCTTCATCCCATTTCAACTCCCCACTTCCTTGAGATATCAGCCCACAAATGATTTTGAATGTTGTAGTTTTTCCCGCTCCATTTTTACCAATAAGAGCGGTCACTTCTCCTTTTTTAGCAGAAAGATCTACACCATCCAATACTTTTTGTGAGTCATATGATTTAGAAATATGTGAAAGAGATAAACTCATACATGTAATGTTCCTATCTTATCTGAAAGTTCAATAACGGATAGCGCATTTTTAACGTTATAATCCCCAATTTTAGTCCTTCTCAATGACTGAAGATATCCACCTGATCCCAAGGCTTTTCCAAAATCATAAGCCAAGCTTCTTATGTATGTTCCTTTCGAGCAAACCACTCTGAATTCTATTTCAGGCATTTTGATACTTGTAATTTCAAACTCTTGGATAGTAATTAACCGTGGTGCCATCTTAATGTCCTCCCCTGCTCTAGCCCTCTTATACATAGGTACTCCATTTCTTTTTACTGCAGAAAATATAGGCGGAATTTGAGATAAATCACCAAAAAAATCTTTTGTTGCGTTGTGTATATCAATATCATTTATATGATCAGTTGGATAGTTCTGGTCTATTTCTGATTCTGTATCATAGGTTGGAGTCGTCCCACCAATATAGAAGGTGCCCGTATACTCTTTTCCTAAATCTTGTAAGGTGTTGATCTGCTTGGTGGCTTTGCTACAACAGACTAATAAGAGACCTGTGGCTCGAGGATCTAAGGTGCCAGCATGGCCTACTTTTACCTTTTTCTTATTCAAGACTCGTTTAATCCCAAATCTTAATTTGTTAACTACATCAAATGATGTCCAATCGAGATCTTTATCGACTAAGAATGCACCTCCTTCCTCGAGGTTATCTATTGAAAAAGAATCTCCTTTTCCAAAAATATTCATAAAGAATTAAATTCTAATCTCTGAATATTGCAAAGATCTCTACTATGAGGCCTGCAATGATAAGAATTGGAGCAAGTGTGATCCTCCTAAAGCTATAAATCAAGGATTCATCCCATACATCTGGACTTGGCATTCCTCCTCCCATCATTAAAATCATTCCCAATGCCATAAGTACTAAGCCCACTATTACTAGTTGAAAATTACTTTTTCCAAAGGCCAATTCTTTTACCACCGCGGATCCTCCTCTTCTAGTCTTGACTTTGTTTTTTACCACCTTCCCTTTTCCTGTTTGCACTTCAGTTTTCACTGTCTTAGTAGTTATTACCTTTTTTTTCTTTGTATTTGCTTTTGCCACAGTATGGATTATATATTATAATTTCCTCAAATATAACCGAATGATCATATATGTACTAATCATTGGTAATATCAATGCTAGAAGTAAAACGATGACAAAGATTTGGTACATATATGAATGAACAATCAACGCCGAAATAGAATTGAAAACTTGAGTTAAAATCCCCCCAATTGTGATACATGCGATTACACATCCAATAAATCCTAACAACCCAATGAACAATGAATTTTTTAAATAGGGCATCATTATAAACCTTTCATGAGCTCCGACAAGCTTCATTGTTCTTATTTTCTTTTCATCCTTTATCAGTGAAATCCGTATTAAATTGAATAAAAGAAAAAGTGTAAAAATTGAAAACAGATCAAATAATACCAACAAAATAGAATTCGATCTTTTTAAATTTTCATCAATTTCTGCAAAATCAATTTCTTGAATATTCACAAAACTTACACCTCGTTTTTCTATAAGTTCATTTTTTAACTCTTGATAATATTCAGTTTTATGAAAATCAGTTTTCAAAGTAAAACTTAGTACAGAAGAAAAAGGGTTGGATTCAAGGTCATATGACAAGTTATCAATTTCATCCTTCATAAGAAGAAGAGCTTCCTCTTCGCTATATTCAGTCAAGGAATTTGCATCATAAGAATCATGCGACTCAATAAAAGATATAACATCTTTTCTTAAAGAATCCCTTAAACTCTTATCTAATTCTACTAGTATTTTTGAATTTCTCTTAGCGTTATCTGAAATGACTCCGCTGTGATAAGTGATCACTAAGAAAAGAGTGAGAAAGAGTAACAATACCATAACTGATATGGAGGTAAGCCATGACATGGAGGATAATTGCTTCATTTATCTTTAACAATCTATTGGATATACCAAATCAAACTTTTGGACAATTTATTTTACTTAGACAAACTTCTTTTTATAGCAGCATTCCATCCTTTTAAAAGTTTTTCCCTATCAATCTTCAGAGCATCTTCTGCATATACTTTCCCAGCTGCCATCTTTGATTTCAAGTCATCAAAACCAGACCATACCCCCGCATAGAGGCCTGCCAACATTGCTGCTCCCAGAGCAGTACTCTCTTGATTAGCAGCTACAATAACAGGTGTATCAGAAATCGCTGCTTGAAATTTCATTAAAAACTCATTGTTTGTGGCACCTCCATCCACTTTTAATTCTTTCATTTCAAATCCAAGATCAGCCTCCATCGCTTTTATAACATCAGCTACTTGATATGCAATACCTTCTAAAGCTGCTCGAACAATATGATTTTTTGTGGATCCTCTAGTCAACCCTAAGATCGTGCCACGAGCATCTTGATCCCAATGAGGTGCACCTAGGCCCGTTAAAGCCGGTACTAAATATACTCCACCATTATTTTCAACAGATGTAGCCATTGCTTCACTCTCAGCTGCATCATCCAAAAGGCCCAATGAATCTCTTAACCATTGAACAATTGCACCAGCTACAAATACACTTCCTTCTAAAGCATATGTTATTTCACCCTTAATTTTCCAGCCAATAGTGGACAACATTTGATTTTTGCTTTCTATTATTTCCGAACCTGTATTTGTGACTAAAAAACAGCCTGTACCATACGTATTCTTTGCCGATCCAGGTTCTAGGCACATTTGTCCGAAAAGTGCAGATTGTTGATCTCCAGCTGCTCCATTTATTGGAATAGATGCACCAAATACAGAAGACTGAGTTATGCCGAAATCATCCATGTTTTCTTTCACATCAGGAAGCATATTCGCAGGGACCTTCATCAAATTCATGAGTTCTTCATCCCATGTTTGCGTGACAATGTTAAATATCATGGTTCTACTTGCATTTGACATATCCGTCACATGAGATTCACCTCCTGTAAGTTTCCAAATAAGCCAAGTTTCCATTGTTCCAAACAACAATTTGCCATTGGATGCAGCCTCTTTTGCTCCCGGTGTATTATCAAGAAGCCATTTGATCTTTGATCCTGAAAAGTAGGCATCTATGATTAGTCCAGTTTTCTTTTTTATGGTGTCTTTCCACTCATCTCTGATACTATCACAATAATCAGATGTCCTTCTGTCTTGCCATACTATGGCTTTACCTATTGGCTCTCCCGTGTCTTTATTCCAAACTAATGTGGTTTCTCTTTGATTTGTAATGCCTATTGTTGTAATGTCATTTGGATTGAGATCAGCTTTATCAAGAACAGTCTTAATCACCTCAATTTGGGTATCCCAAATTTCATTAGCATCATGTTCAACCCATCCTTCTGAAGGAAAGTATTGAGTGAATTCTTTTTGTGCCATCTCAATGACTTCGCAATTCTCATTGAAGATCAAAGCTCTACAACTTGTTGTTCCCTGATCTATTGCCATTACATATTTAGAATCACCCATAATTTTTACTTATCTATTTAGATTTATAAATTCCGACCAATAATACTAATTTTGATAGTGTACAACGAAAATGTTTATTATGAAAAAAGTATTCTTTGCATTAATTCTTGCTTTCACATGCTCCACATCATATTCTCAGGTTTCATTTGGAGGTGGTTTATCTTATGACCTAATTGATAATTTTGGATTGCGTGTATTTGGTAATGCTGAAATTAATGATGAATGGAAAGGGCAGGTTTCATATTCCTTTTTCTTTAGTGATTGGGCGTTGGATTTTGATGCTCATTACAAATTAATAGAGTTTAACACTGGATATGAAGAAGGACATGTTCATCCTTTCGCTGGACTTAATATCAATAGAGATGCGGATAATAATGACACTGAATTAGGAATTAATTTAGGTCTAAATCTTACTATGCCGATAGATGAACTTAAGGTGTTTTTAGAACCCAAAATCACATTTGGTGGTATAGGTGGGCTTGTTATTTCTACAGGAGTCATGTTTTAAACCAAAAGGATACTTATGAGATATTTGTTAATTATAGTTGCCTTAATTCAAATTATGGGTTGTAGCAATGCAGAGAAGGATTTTGATTCTCAAGGACATCGAGGTTGCAGAGGGTTACTACCTGAAAATACGCTTCCTGGCTTTATCAAAGCCCTTGATCTAGGGGTTAATACTTTAGAATTGGATTGTGTGATTAGCGGAGATCATAAAGTTGTGGTATCTCATGAACCATATTTCAATCATGAAATATCAACAGGACCTGAAGGGTTAGAAATAACCAAAGAAAACGATAAGGAATTCAATCTTTATACTATGTCTTATGATAGCATAAAGTTATTTGATGTAGGCCTCAAATTACATTCTAGATTCCCTACTCAGAAAAAAATTGCAATTCATAAACCCCTACTTTCAGAAGTCGTGGAAAAATCTGACGAGCATGCCCAAAAAACCGGTAGGGCCCTACCTTTTTATAATATAGAAATAAAAAGGATGAAAATTTATGATGGAAAATACAATCCAGCAGTAGAACAGTTTGTAGAACTAGTCCTAAATGAAGTAAAAGCACTTGGAATAGAGGATCGTACAACAATACAATCATTTGATTTAAAAAGCCTTCAACTCACACATCAAAAGAATGCTCTCCTTAGCACCGCTTTACTCATAGAAAACAGGAAGTCTCCAGAAGAAAACATTACGGAATTAGGCTATATACCTTCAATATACAGTTGTTATTTCAAATTGTTAAATGAAGAGTCCATGGCGTATTTAAAATCCAACAAAATAAGCGTTGTCCCATGGACAGTAAACTCAGAAAAAGATATAAGAGAGACTATTGAACTTGGAGTTGATGGTATTATAAGTGACTATCCAGATCGAGTAAATAATGTGATGGCAGAATTAGGAATGTAAAATCTTATTGTAGAAGGTTTTGCATGAGTCAATAGCATATATTTGCAGCTATTTTTAATACTCAAAAGCTGCATTGATAGCTCGAATTCTATACCTATTTATATTGATTTATATCGCTTCCATATGGATGTGTGGTTGTAAAGTTAAGACTGCATATAAGACCGAAATCATAGAAGTATATAGAGTCAAAGGCACAGCTGATAGCTACGAAGCAGGAAACATGATTTTCAGAGATTCTGTTGTCTACCAATCAGAAAAAATTCCTAGAAAAAAATATGTCTTTAACCAACAGTTGACTATTAAAGGGCAAGATATTTATCCTGATATAGACATTCCTGGAGAGTATGAGAGTGAATACTCATCGGTTAATGGTGAGAAGTTGAGTTATTATAAGTACTTCTATAATTCAAAGATGCTAAAAGAAAGATCTGAGGCATATGATGCGAGCAATGATGAATTGCTGAGATATGAAGAGATGAGTTATGATAAGAATGGACGACTAGATACTCGGAAGATATTCACCTCTAATGGGGAATTAGCAACCTCATATAGTTTCATTTATGATGCTTTTGGGAATGAAATTAAAAAAATCACACAGCACCTTATCCGAGACTTGATCGTCACTGAGGAAAGCAGAATCACTAAATATTATGAAGACAAAACCTGGAAAGAAAAATGGGGGTTTGTCGAAGATGAACCAATAACCTATTATAAACGAACAGTAAAAGTGCATTGATAACATGAGTATAAATTTTAATGAGATAGAGAAAAAGTGGAACACCCACTGGGACAAAGAAGGAACTTACAATGTAAAAAGAGACCCGTCTAAACCTAAGTATTATGTTTTGGATATGTTCCCTTATCCTTCGGGTGCAGGTCTTCATGTAGGACATCCATTAGGTTACATTGCTTCTGACATTTACAGTCGATATAAGCGGATGAATGGATTTAATGTATTGCATCCTATTGGTTTTGATGCTTTTGGATTGCCTGCAGAAGAATATGCCTTACAAACTGGAATCCATCCTGCAAAATCAACTGAAGAAAATATACAGCGATACTGTGAACAGATGAAGCTCCTTGGATTTTCATTTGATTGGTCTAGAATGGTTAAAACTTGTGATCCCAAATATTATAAATGGACGCAATGGATATTCACTCAATTGTTTGAGCATTATTACGACATAGAAGAAGATAAAGCTTTGTCTATCAGTGATTTGAGATTAACATTTGAGAAGGAGGGAAACACTAAAGTTAAAGCTAAGCATGACTACAAAGGGTATTTCACAGCAGAGGAATGGAATCATCTCTCTGCAAAAGAACAATCTGATGTTCTAATGGAATACCGCCTTGCCTATCGCAAAGTAGGATATGTGAATTGGTGTGAAAAATTGGGAACTGTATTAGCAAATGATCAAGTCAAAGATGGACTTTCAGAAAGAGGAGGCCATCCGGTAGAGAAGAAAGCCATGACTCAATGGTATCTGCGAATTACAGCTTACGCAGAAAGAATGCTTAATGACCTAGATAATTTAGATTGGTCTGATGCTTTAAAGACTATACAGTCGAATTGGATAGGGAGGTCTGAAGGGGCCACAGTATTCTTTGATATAATAGATGCTATAGAGAAACTTGAGATTTATACCACACGTCCAGACACTATATATGGTGCAACATTTATGGTTTTGGCTCCAGAACATCCATTAGTAACTAAACTCACTACTGAAGATCAGCAGAAGGAAGTGGAGGAATATATTTCTTATGTGAATGCTAGATCTGAGGTAGAAAGAATGGCAGAGAAAAAAGTGTCTGGTGCATTTATAGGTGCTTATGCTTATAACCCTTTTACTAAATCCAAAATTCCAATCTATATCAGTGAATACGTTTTAGTGGATTATGGGACAGGTGCTATTATGGCGGTACCTAGTGATGATGATAGGGATATGGCTTTTGCTGAAAAATACAATATTCCAATCATCAAAGTTGTAGACAAGACCGACTACCCAGGTGCCACACTTTCTGATAAATTGGGTAAGATTATTAATTCTGACTTTTTAAATGGACTGGAAGTAAAAGAAGCTATTACTGCTGTGTGTAGTAGAATTGAAGAGATGGGTATTGGCCATTTGAAAGTGAACTATAAATTAAGAGATGCCAATTTTAGTAGGCAACGTTATTGGGGAGAACCTTTTCCACTTGTTTTTGATGAGAATGATATCGTTTCAAAAGTAGAACTATCAGATTTACCTGTGGAACTGCCTCATACAGATAACTTTAAGCCAGGTTCTGCAGGTGAGTCACCTCTAAGCAGAATCAAAGAATGGTCAAATCCTGCTACCGGATATATTAGAGAAACTGATACCATGCCTGCTGTAGCAGGTTCCTCTTGGTATTATTTAAGATATATGGATCCAGAAAATGATGATGCACTTGCCAGTGAAGAAGATATCAATTATTGGCAAGAGGTCGATTTATATGTTGGTGGTGCTGAGCATGCAGTAGCACATTTGATGTATGCAAGATTTTGGCATAAGTTCCTATATGACATGGGAAAAGTACCCACAGTCGAGCCATTTAAAAAATTAGTGAATCAGGGTATGATTCAGGGTGTCATTGAATTTATCAACTTGCAAAAAGAGAAGGTAGATGGAGTGAGTAGATTTGTCAGTTCTGATATTGCATTAAATGAACCAGATGTTGAATGGGTGAAAATTCCACTTCATGTAGATTTTATTACTGACTATGGTAATGAAAATTCATACTTAGGTAAAGAGGGTATTGAACAGTTTTTAGAATGGAGACCTTCATATAAAGGGAATTGTACATTTGAAAGTGATGAAGGCATTTTCAATGAAGGAAGCATACCTGAAAAGTTCAAAATCAAAACTATTTCTGAAGTAGGTAAAATGTCCAAATCTAAGTTTAATGTTATCAATCCTGATGATGTTGTGGAACGTTATGGAGCTGATACATTTAGGATGTACGAAATGTTTTTAGGACCTATTGAACAATCTAAGCCTTGGGATATGCAAGGGATCGATGGTGTGTATAAATTTATAAGAAGATTTATCTCATTATTTTACAAGAATGATCAATTTTCAGTGAGTGAAGAGAAAGCAACAGGAGATGAGTTGAAAATTCTGCATAAAACAATTAAGAAAGTTAATGACGATATAGGAAGATTTTCTTTCAATACTTGCATAAGTGCATTTATGGTATGTACCAATGAGTTAAAGAAAATAAATTGCAATAAGAGGGAGATACTTGAACCTCTAAACTCTCTCTTGGCACCATTTGCACCTTACACTACTGAAGAGATTCACGATTTGTTAAATAAACAATCAAATTCTATTCATTTAGGTACTTATCCAGTTCACAATGATAAGTATCTTCAAGAAGATGCATTCGATTATCCAATTTGTTTCAATGGCAAAAAGAGAGGAGTTCATTCCTTTGCTTCTAATCTTTCTACGAAGGAAATTGAAGAGCAAGTAAGAAGTATAGAGGTGTTTCAGAAGTGGACAGAAGGACAAACTGTGAGAAAAGTCATTGTTGTGCCCAAAAGAATGGTAAATGTTGTGGTGAGTAGTTAATCTAGTACTGTGATGATATTAGAATCACTAAAATGGACCCTATTTTAAAATTTTAAATGTAGTTCTTCGATTCAATTGATGCTCGTCTTCGGTGCATTCCTCGCATTCACAGTTGATAGCTAATTGATTCTCTCCATATCCTTGAGCTGATATTGAATTCTCTATTCCTTTTTGCACGATATAATTAACTGCGGACTGTGCCCTGCGTTGAGATAAATCTTGATTGTGATCGTCCTCACCTTGACAATCTGTATGCGAAGAAAGTTGAATGGAAAGAGCAGGATTATTGACTAATATTTCATACAATTCATCCAATGCTGGTTTCGCATCTTCTCGAATGAAATCTTCATCTAGATCATAATAAATGTTCTCTAAAGTTATTTCAATATCAGCGAAGATTCTATCTATCACAATTTCCATCTTAAAAGTCTTCAAGCCTTCTATTATATCCACATCTGCTTCGGAAAATGTAAACTCATCTTTTGTATTGAGATAATCTTTTTTCCCTACAAGAAATTCATACAGTTCGGACTCTTCAACACTAATTAGCACATTACCTTTTTCATCAGTATTAAGGCTTTCCTTTTCTCCATTTACATCCACCAATATCGAAGCATTTTCTACGGGTTTTGTTCCCAACAGTAATGAGTTAGGATCTGAGGCAATCGCATAACTATTTTCAAGTACTTTAAGGTTTAATACAGTTGTCAGTTCTTTCTTCTCTTCGACGATCGGTTCTTCTATTATTGTTGAGGTTGTATCGATTTTTTTCTCAGATCTTTTTATAAAATGAAATATATCATCTTTGGTTTTTCCTCCTCTATCTGACGTAAAGAATCCTTCATTTTCTACATAATCCCTTTTATATGGGCTATAAATAAGCCCAAAATCGTCATCACTAGAGTTAAAAGGCATTCCCATATTCTGAGGTGGAGACCAAGAGTTATCTGATCTCAAATAAGTTTTGAAAATATCCAATCCTCCTAGACCAGCAAGAAAGTTTGAAGAAAAGAATAAAGTGTCTTCATCAGATGTTGGAAATCTTTCATCTCCAATTGTATTAATACTAGGTGGCATTAAATCTGGAGCTGACCACTGATCATTTTCTTCTAATACCGAATAATACAAATCTTTACCTCCAAAACCCTTTGGATCATCACAGCTAAAAATTAATACACTATCATTTTCTATTAGCACAGGATCTCTGTAGTTCACGCTGGGGTCCATCGGAAATACCGTAGCGGGTTCAGACCAGCTGGTTCCAGATTTACTTGATCTTAAAATTTTACAAAAATGATCAGACTCTTCATCAAAACATCTGGTAAAAAATATCTCATCTCTGGTTCTATTGAATGTTGCACTCCCTTCATTATCATCCGTATTAATAACGTTAGAAAAATCCGAACTAGAATTAGATCCTAGACTGTGTTTTCTGATATCCGAGAATCCTCTTCCTGTCCATTTATATCCTTTTCCCGAACCTGATTTCTCATCTGAAGTAAAGACCAATTCATTCTGTGCTACAAGTTGAGGAGAATACTCAGAGGCATCAGTATTAAAAGGCATCGAAATAATTTCATAGCCATTAGCATCTACTATTTCTTTCAATATTAGTGCTTCTTGGCATTTCAAAATTTCTTTTCTTATTTCTTCTTTCCTATCGGAATATTCAAGAATCTCTGTGAAGTATCTTCCCGCTAACCCATATTTTTCCATTTTCTTCAATACATAAGCCATCTCATAAAGCGCTTTTGTACCATAGCCTAACTCTACGGCCTTATCATACCACTTTGAAGCAGGTTTGTTTTCATTATTGAACTTGTACGACTCACCTAAAAAGTAAGCAAGCTCCGCCTTTTTTATTTTGTCTGACTCCTTTTTATAGTCTTCCTCTAAGAGTACAGCTGCCACAGCATATTGCTTATGCTGAAAGGCTGTTTTTCCATCCTTAATCTCTTTATTCACTTTGCAAGACATAAGGCAAATCAATAAAGATAAAGTCGAAAGAAGTAAGGTTCTTCTCATAATTTGAATGGTCTCTTAAATAGTGCATTCCTTCGGATCATCACGTAAATTAAACATAAGTGAGGTATAGTCCAAGTAAAAATAAAAAGGCGCTATCCCTCTTAGGGATAACGCTCTTTACCACTATTTTGATTGATTCTTTCGAATCTTTTTTAGTTCAAAGCCTTTGAAAAATGCTTTTTAGATGATGATTGAGATGATTTTAGTTCATCTGAAAGATCCCTTACTATAGGAGTAGCAACAAATATTGACGAATAGGTTCCTACCAGAATACCTATTAGTAATGCAAATGCAAAACCCTTGATACTACCTCCACTAAAAATCAAAAGCATTAACACCACAATTAATGTTGTAAATGAAGTAATCACTGTCCTACTGAATGTACTATTCACGGCAAGGTTTAATACTTCGTCTGTAGATTTATCATTGTAAATCCTTAGATATTCTCTAATTCTATCAAACACAACAACAGTATCATTAATTGAGTAGGCTATTACTGTAAGAATAGCTGCAATAAATGCCTGATCAATTTCTAAACTAAATGGAAGAATTCCATGAAAAATAGAAAATACACTGAGTACGATTAATGAATCGTGAAACAAGGCTGCTACAGCACCCATAGAGTACTGCCATTTGTTAAATCTGATAAAGATGTATAGGAAGATCGCTAATAATGCAAAAATCCCTGCATAAAATGAACTTGTTTTAATGTCGTCTGCTATAGTAGGACCAACCTTACTAGAACTGACGATATGTGTATCACCAATGGTATTGGTTGATTCAAATCTTTCAAGAGATAGATCTCCACCTTGTACGGCAATAACTCCTTCATGAAGTTTAGCCATTACTGCATCAGCGACTTTATCATCATTTGAATCGATAAGGTATGAAGTCACAATGTTGAAGGCATTATCCGAGTCCACAGCTTTTACGACAGTGGAAGCTCCTTCAAATGTTGTAGTCAACTGATTTCTCAATTGGTCAGTATCAAAACTCACATCATCTGCAAACTCAACTACGTATGAATACCCACCTCTAAAATCTACACCTAAGTCAAATCCTTTGGTGAATATTGAAGCAAGACCCAAAATAATTATGGTAGAAGAGATTACATAGGCAATCTTTCTCTTGCCTAACCAATCAATTTTCATGTTCGCAAACATATTCTTCGTCGGAGGAGTCCAGAAAGACAATGACCTTCCTTTTGACTGTGTCCACCAATCAATCATTAGTTTCCCTAAAAGAACTGCAGTGAATAGTGATGATAACACACCTATTATTAATACAACTGCAAACCCTTTGATAGGTCCTAAACCAAAGTATGCCAAAATAAATGCAACCATTATAGTAGTTACGTTGGCATCAATAATCGCAGAATATGAATTTTTAAATCCATCCTGTATGGAGGAGAGTAATGACTTTCCTGACCGTAATTCTTCTCTAACTCTTTCGTAGATGATAACATTTGCATCCACAGCCATACCAATTGTCAAAAGTATACCTGCTATACCAGGAAGAGTTAAAACTGTTCCGAATGATGCTAATGCACCAAAAATGAAAAACATGTTAGCAAAAAGAGCGATTATAGACACAAAACCTGCACCACCATAATACAATGCCATAAAAACCAAAATCAATGCTAATCCAATCACATATGACATTAAACTTCTTGTGATATTCTTTTGTCCTAATGATGGCCCAACCGTACTCTCTTGTATTAGATCTACTTTTGCAGGCAATTTTCCTACCTCAAGAATACTTGCTAAATCTGATGCTTCTTCAACAGTGAAATCACCATAAATAGCTGTACGTCCCTGAGTAATGGCATCATTCACACGAGGTGAACTCACAATTTCACTATCAAGAGCAATTGCAACTTGCTCTTTTGTTGGTGCAGCTTCTGTGGTCATCTTTGCCCAGATACCTGCTCCCTCTGCATTCATATTTAGTGAAACCTCTATTTGGCCAGATGTTGGGTTAGGAGCCTGAGATGCAGATATTATAACATCACCCTGAAGTGGTGCTTCATCCGTACCAGGTCTCATTTTGATCATGTATAGTTCATAATCAGTAGTAGGTTCACCTGTTGTAAAGTCTGTTATAGGTTTCTGAGAATACATGAATTTTGAATTCCTAGGGAAAAGGTTCTTCACATCTTCCCTTTGGAGAAACGCCATCACTTTGTCTCGCTGATTTTTATTCACAAGTCCCATAGTGGCTGCAGACCCAAGAGCTCCATTATTAATCCTCATTGATCTAAATAAAGGACCTTGATTCGCTGTAGGGTCAAAATCTCTTTGAGTGATCTCCTCAATACTATCTACTACATTCCCTGTACTGTCAAACTGAGGGATAAAAGTTGTATCAAATTGCGGCTCTATAATTGCAGTTCCACCATCCAACTCATCTTTTAAAAGTGCGTCTGCAGCAGAAAATGCTGGAAGAACAGATGGTTCTGATATTCTGAATAAATTCCAAAATTCTAAGTTTGCTCGGGCACTTATTAATTCTCTAGCTCGTGCTGGGTTATCTATACCTGGAAGCTCGACTATAATTAAATCTCTACCTGCATCTAATTGTACATTGGGTTGTGCTACACCCAATCTATCTATTCTTTGCTTAAGTCTATTAAATGTAAGAGACACCACATCATTGGCTTTTGAACGAAGTACTCTTTCTACTTCACCATTGCCCATTTGTGCATTAATATCTTCACGTAAGGAGGCATTCCTAAGAAAAATTTTCGATAATCTCTTGTCTCCCCCAACATCTGCAAATGCATTACCAAATAATGAGACATAATCTAATTGAGAATTAGTCAATGCAACATCAGCTTGATCAAGGGCCTCTAAGAATGAAGGGTCCTTACTCTTTCCAGACAACTCCTCTAATAGGTCTCTCATATTCACTTGAAGCACAACACTATATCCACCTTTTAAATCGAGACCTAACTGAAGCTGTTGTTTTTTAAGATCATTATAGGTGAAGTCTTTGATAAGAGGAATTGAAAATACGTCCTCTGTCGACATCGAATCCAAATAACTGCTTACAGCCTGTCTTTTGAGACTTATAGCTTCTTCTTGATCAACTACATTCCCATATAACCTTTCAGCATGTGCCTGAGCATCCTTTTCTACTGATCTCGTAGGTAAAATGTATGAACACTGAAGTACCGTTACTATTACTAAAAGAACGAATAACGCTTTAACAAATCCTTTTCCTTGCATTTCTTCTGATTACTTAACTTTCTAAGCTAAAAATTCGCGCAAATATAAGCGTTTTGTGCTTATTGCATCAGAAAATATTAAATACTAAAGAATTACTTTGGAATCATTATATTAGGAAAAGATAGAATGTATATTATCAAGCTACTCACCGTTTAACGACCAATCATAGTCTAAATAACTGACAGAAGCATTTTTACCCAATTTTATATCGCTGTATTGGTTCACAAAGGCCTTTAAATTCTCAAAATCCTCACCATACCATTCGAATATCTTGGAAAGCTCCGCCTTGTTTGGTGAAATACGATTAAACTTGGTGTTATTCACAAAAGATCTCGTGGATTTATCTAAAAGATCTTCTAAGTTATCTGATGTATATGCTTTGTTTTGAATAGGAGGACATGACTTAGCTGCACAATTCACAGCAAAGTGAATTCTTGGATCATTAAATTGTGGTCTTATGATATCATGCTCGATGTTATTAAGACTGTAATTTTTATCTCCTAATTTAATCCACATAACTTTCCAGGGGTCTCCATCATTTAAATCTGTAATATGAGCCACAGGATAGTTCTTTAGTATCAATTTGATCGTGAAAGCATTGTAGGCATTGATCCAATATGCCAATTGCTCATTTCTTTCCCACGAATCTTTAGGACTATCACTCGCTAACTGAGTCAAGTACTGATCAAGAGTAGCTTCCTTCTTTTTTAGCTGAGCATAATTTACCACACCATTCTCGTCAATATTATTTCTTGTTAGTTTATCGAAAATACTGTGATCAAATTTCACAATAGTAGAATGATCTTCCTCCGAGTTAACAGGTTGTAAAATTTCTTTCTCGTTTAATTTTTCAGGCTCTTTTACTATTTCTTTTCTTTTATCTGAACTTGGGGTTGTCAATGGATCAGTTGAAGATTTTGTAATTTTTGGTTGAATTACGCTATCAATTTCTTTTTTCTGTTCTTCATGTTCAGCAGAATGACCACTTGAGTTAGAGTCAGTAGAGCGTGCCGGTCTATTTTCTTTTGGTTTTGAACTTTTTTCATCTTGTTCAAGAGAAATAGTATCTGCTAATTCTATTTGATCCTGTGGAGACGAAATGTTCACTGACTTTAACTCACAACCAAAATAGGATTGTATAATAAATAGGCTAAGTATATATATCATCTGCTTTTCTAAATATTTCATTCAGAGATACAACAGGAATCTCAGTGAAATGATTGCAAGACATTTCATTTTAAGATTTCCATAATCATCTTGAAAATCGATATGTATATAAAAGAAAATTCTTAGACTTCTTCTTCTTTAATTATCTCATTTATCATTGGAAGACTAATCAATTTGTGTTCTTCACTACTAATTGTTCCAAATCCTAAGAAGCCTCCATCAGCTTTGGCTATGTGTTTCGCAAAAGATAAAAGACTCTTATAAATAGAAAAAGCATTGGTGTTATCTAACTGTTCTAATACTTCATTCAATTTAGACAAATTAGGCTTTATCCATTCATATCTATCTTCCACGGTACCAGGCACTTGTTTCATTATGCCTGAAACTTTTTCTTGGAATGATTTTTCTACTTCCTCAAATAAATCATTTAGTCTATACTCATCATTATATGATCTAATATGGGACAGTTTAGATCCCCACTTAAGTTCATTAGAGTCTATTTCCCCATCAGCTCCGGCAATTAATACTGTGGCATATGCAAATGAGTCCACTATGGTTTGAATTTGGTCATTGCTCAATACTGAAAGTCTTTCCCTCAATTCTTGATTCATTCTTTGTTATTTTTTATCAATTTTTGAATAGGGTACAAAAATAGAAGATATTCAATTAAATACTTACATCTTCTTACATTTACGACTTTTCCAATCTAAATGAAAATTGACTAAGAAAAAGGGTAAGATCACTCCTCTTATGCAGCAGTATTTCGAGATGAAATCGAAACACCCTGATGCCATTTTACTCTTTAGAGTTGGTGACTTCTATGAAACATTTGGCGAAGATGCCATAAAAGCCTCCGGAATTCTTGGGATTGTACTAACTGCTAGAAATAATGGCGGTTCGAAAATTGAATTGGCTGGTTTTCCTTATCATTCTATAGATGTTTACTTGCCAAAGTTAGTAAAGGCAGGACTTCGAGTGGCTATCTGTGAGCAGCTTGAGAAACCAAGCAAAGAGAAAAAAATTGTTAAGAGAGGAGTCACAGACATCGTAACTCCGGGACTTGGGGTGAGCGACTCGTTGCTTAATCAAAAATCTAACAACTATTTAGCGGCTGTTTCATACAGTGATCATAAAAACCATTCAGCTATTGCACTTCTAGAATTGAGCACCGGAGAATTTTTATGTACAGAAGGAAGTGCTGATCAGATTGACAAATTACTTTATAGCTTCGAACCATCTGAAGTGTTATTTTCTAAATCTGAAAAGTCAAAATTTGACCATATTAAGGAGGACTTTTATCTCTATGGTCTTGAAGAATGGATATTTGGTATTGACTTTAGCCAAGAGAAATTAGTAGAACATTTTAAAACGAATAGTCTAAAAGGCTTTGGAATAGATAAACTTAAAAAAGCCCAAATAACCGCAGGGGCGATTATATATTATTTACAACTTACAGAAAACAAGTCCTTAGATCATATCAACAAAATCAGCAGAATTGAAAACGACAATTTTGTTTGGTTAGATCAATTTACGATGCGAAACCTTGAATTGGTGAATAGCCTACATCCCAGTGGTGTTTCTTTATTGGATGTATTAGACCATACCAAAACTCCAATGGGTGCAAGGTTGCTTCGAAAATGGATTTTGCTACCACTTACTCAGATAAAAGAGATCAGGAAAAGGCAAAATATGGTAGCAGCTCTTAAAGCAAATCCAAATATTGTAGAAGAGTTAGATGAACTATTCGTCCAAATCGGTGACATGGAACGGTTAGTTGGGAAAGTCGCAATGAGCCGATGCAACCCAAAGGAGTTGTTTCAACTTAAAAAGAGCTTGCTGCTTCTTCCTTTTGTGAATGGAATTATTGTGGAGATGGACAATGATGAGTTTTCTCCATTAAATACATTGGATACTACACTTGCAATTCTAAATGAAAGATTAAGTAATGATCCTCCATTTTTGATAGCAAAAGGACAGGTCATTCAATCTGGTTTTAATAAAGATTTAGATGAGTTAAGGGGAATAATTAAAAACAGTAAAGACATACTAAACGATGTCCTTCTTAAAGAAACACAGACTACAGGGATTCAAAATTTAAAAATTGGGTTCAATAATGTATTTGGTTATTATTTTGAGGTGACCAATAGATACAAAGATCATGACCTGATTCCTGACTCATGGACTAGAAAACAAACTCTGACCAATGCCGAAAGGTACATATCAGAAGAATTAAAGGTTTTAGAATCTAAAATATTAGGCGCTGAGGAAAAGATATTTTCTTTAGAAACTGAACTCTATGAAAAGCTTTTAAATGATCTGATACCTCATATTCATGAAATTAAAAATGTAGCTTCTAGATTGGCTCAATTAGACACTTTAGCATCTCTGAGTAAAGTAGCTACAAGGAATAAATACAATGCCCCAAAGATTACAGATGGCTACAACATAAAAATAAAACAAGGCCGTCACCCTGTCATAGAGCAACATCTTAAACTAGAAGAGGATTATATCCCAAATGATCTATTTCTAGACAATGAGAATCAGCAGATTATAATGATTACAGGACCGAATATGTCAGGTAAATCAGCTATTCTAAGACAGACTGCTCTGATTTGTATTATGACTCAGTTAGGTTCATTTGTTCCCGCAGAAGAGGCGGAGATTGGACTTGTGGATAAAATATTCACACGTGTAGGTGCTTCAGACAACATATCGAGTGGTGAATCCACTTTTATGGTGGAAATGAATGAAACATCAAATATTCTAAATAACCTTAGCAGACGAAGCCTTTTGTTGCTTGATGAAATTGGAAGAGGCACAAGTACATATGATGGAATCTCTATCGCATGGTCAATAGCAGAATATTTACACGATGTGACTGATGCTAAACCCAAAACGCTTTTTGCTACACATTATCATGAGTTAAATCAACTGGCAGAAAAGCATGAAAGAATAAAAAATTATAACGTTGCGACTAAAGAGATTGACAATAAAATAATTTTTCTCAGAAAATTGATGCCTGGAGGCTCTAACCAAAGTTTTGGTATTCATGTCGCAAGAATGTCAGGAATGCCAAAAGAAGTACTAAATAGAGCTCAACAAATTCTTTCACATCTTCAAACCAAGAGCATTGAAGATGAGGACGATATGAACAAAAAGATGATGAATGTTCCGAAAAATGATACCCACCAAATGATGATTTTTGATTTGGTAGATGAACATGTCATGGAAGCACTAAATGAACTTAAAAATATAGATCTCAATACATTGACTCCTATAGAATGTATGCTCGAATTAAAAAAGCTCAGAGATATGGCTAACATTAATTAGCAAATAGCTCGGATTTCTATTTCTCTTTGATTAAAAAAGATTTTGTCTCCATTTTTTTTCCCTAATAAAGATATGGCCAAAGGTGCCATTGAGGACATACAGTAAATCATCTCTTTATTGAAATTAACTTTTCCAAATGGAACAGAAATGCAATATATTCCTGTGGAAGTCCAAACAACAGATCCAGTTTCTACTTTTGGACATCTTTTAGCACTATGGAGATGAGCGAGTTGTGACCGTTGATTTTGAATAAGTTTAATCCGATCGGCTAATTGATCTTCTTCTCTTTGCATCATGACTCTTGAAGTTTCGTGCTTATCTCCCATAACAGACTTAGTTTCAGATGCTTTTTCTTTAGAGATATCTGAGAGAACTATTGAATACTCCCTAATCTTAGCGTCTAGTTCTTGTAAGACATGATCGAACAGTCGTTTTTTGAATTCTAATAATTCCACTCCAAATAAATTATAATAGGATTAAAACTTGGCTACATAACTCTTTAAAGAGTAATGGACCTTTCGTATTCGTATATTACTTTTCTAATAAACAACAAATTCAAATATGGGCAGACTTAAGGGAAAATCAGCTATTGTAACGGGTGGAACTTCTGGAATAGGAAAAGCAACGGTGCTAAAATTGATCGAAGAAGGAGCAAAAGTGATTATAGCAGATATTCATGAAGGTGATAGCGAAGAAATGCTTAAAGAAATCCAGAGGAATAAAGGGGAAGCTGAATTTTGTCAGATGGATGTTTCTTCTCATTCCGATGTAAAATCAGCAATAGAAAAATGTATTAAGTCTTTTGGATCATTAGATATTATGGTAGCGAATGCTGGCATTGGAGGGAGTGCAACTTTTTTTGAAGATATCACTGTTGAAGAATGGAATAAAGTAATTGCGGTAAATCAAACAGGAGTATTCTATTGTATGCAAGAATCTATCAAGATTATGAAAAAACAAGGCAGTGGTGCTATTGTGAACACTGCATCTCTAGCAGGGATTGGATCAGCTCCCAGAATGGGGGCATATGCTGCAAGTAAACATGCAGTAGTAGGAATGACTAAAACTGCAGCCGCAGAATACGGGAAACATGGAATCAGAATTAATGCCATTTGCCCAAGTGTTATTGTCACTCCAATGGGAAAGTCGTTTACTGATGAAGACGACAAGTTGAGCCAAATAATAAAGCATTCTATACCTATGAAAAGATTTGGAGAAGCTGAAGAGGTAGCTGATGTTATTCTTTGGCTTTGTTCAGACGAATCAAGTTTTGTAAATGGGGAGACCGTGAGAATCGATGGAGGTCACCGTGCTTAGCTAATATTGTTTAATCGAATTCGAACATTGATGAGTAAGTTACAACCTCTTGACAATTCAAAACTGAAACCATTTCAGTTCTTTTTTAAGGCGGTACATGAGTCCATGGGCTTTGTTCCTAATTCTTTAAAAACAATGGCTAGAGTTCCGGGAATCATGGGAGCCTTTTCTATTCTTTCAGGGTCCTTGTTAGGTGATCCCAAAAATGCCAAACCTATTATTTTTCTAAAATTATTTTTCAAACAACTGGGATGGACAAGCAGACTAATGAACGATCCAAACCGCATTCCACTGTCGCTTCGGCATATGGTATCATATGTGACAAGCAAAGCTTCTGGATGCATTTATTGCCAAGCGCATACTTTTGCTAGTGCACTCCATGGAGAAGTTGATGAAAACAAAATGAAAAGCATTTGGACCTTTGAAGACAGTGATTTGTTTAGTGAATTAGAAAAATCGGCACTACGATTTGGCATTGCAGCAGGAAGCACACCAAATGCTGTGACAGAAGAACATTTTACGGATTTAAAGAAGCATTTTAATGAAAATCAGATCGTAGAACTAGGAGCTGTCATTTCACTTTTTGGCTTTCTCAATAGATGGAATGACACCTTCGCTACTCAGCTAGAATCGGAGCCGATAGCAACAGCCAATTCTTTTCTTAAGGATGAAGGATGGCTCATTGGAAAGCATGCATAGATGAAAAAGCCAAAAATTCATATTGATATTACATCAGATTTCATTTGTCCATGGTGCTTTATTGGTATAACTAGAATCGATAGGATAAAGAAAACTTTAAGTCCAAACATTGATTTAGAGGTTCAATTAAAACCCTATTTGTTGTATCCTAATATTCCTTTAGTAGGAAGTCCTAAAAAGCATTTCGCTAAGAAATCCAAACCAGGAATGGGAAGGGCATTGAAAGTGGAAGCTTTGAAGGAAAATATTAAAATTGACTATAAAAAAATAGATAGAATCCCAAATTCACTGGAAGCTCATAGAATTATATCATTGGTGAATGATCAAGATAAAAAATGGGCATTAGCTAAGGCCATTTTTATCGCTTACTTCGAAAATGGAAGAGATATAGGCAATAGTGATGTACTTGTCGAGATTGCAGAACAGCTAGGTTCTGAATTGAGCACTTTGAATGCCTTTAGTCATTCTAATGTTGGGAAAGAAGCAGTTTTAACTCAAGTTAAGGAAGCTGCAGAAAAGTTTATTAACGTTGTGCCTACATTAGACTTTGATGGAAGATTAATGGTTCCTGGTCTGCAAGAAGAAGCCTTCTGGACAAGATATATTAAAAAAGCAGCACTTTTGCAGCAATCTTAATCTCAACACTTTGTTTCTATATGCCAAAATATAGGTTGCTCTCCTTAGATGAATTATCAAATCTGGAAAAAGAATTTATTGAATATCTAGTACTGAATGGAATCACAAAAGATGACTGGGAGCAGTTAAAACTTAATGAATCAGAAAAAACGCAAGAGATAATCGAACTTTTTAGCGATGTGGTTTTTGAAGGAATTATGAGAAAGGCTAAATACTTGGTGAAAATTGACAAAACTTCAATTTATGCTTTCAAATGCAATGAATCAGTAATTGAACTGGCAACTATAGAAACCAAATCATCTGAGTTGGACTTTACAACTGAGAAAGGTCAAGAGCAGTTGAGATCTAATCCTCCGGAAGACCTAAAAGGATTTAAAGCCTTTAAAAGCTATGAAAATACTCGAGAAACGGAGCTTTTCAAAATGATCCAAAATGGATGTTCAATAACAGATAATCAATGGTATGATGCTTTGGTCAAAGTCATCTAAGACGAAACACAATACAAGTTCTCAACATGAGAAAAGGAATCTCAGTTCCGCCACCGATTCAGAAGATTATTACATGAAAAATGGGTTAATGGTAATGACCGAATCATTCCATTTGAAAAGAGGTCATTGTTGCGGAAGTAAATGCAGACATTGTCCTTTTGATCATGTTAATGTAAAAAGTACATGATTGAAGTTAAAGATGACCTGGACAGAGCACTTAGTTTTCAAAATCCACCACAGAAGATAGTTTCTTTAGTCCCTTCCCTCAGTGAGTTAATTGTTGACCTTGGTGGATTAGAAAAGTTAGTGGGAGTCACAAAGTTCTGTGTTCACCCATTAGAACTGAGGACAAAATGCAAAATAATTGGAGGCACAAAAACAGTGAATTCGGAAAAGGTTAAAAGTTTAAATCCAGATTTAATAATAGCCAATAAAGAAGAAAACAACAAAGGCCAAATTGAAAACCTGTGCCTCACAGAAAAAGTATACATCACTGATATACAGAATGTCAATCAATCCTTGCAGACAATTCAAAAATTTGGAATAATACTTAACGAATCTAAAAAAGCAGACTCTATTTTAAATTGTATTAAAAAGACCCTAACTCAAACTTTTTTCAATGATCAAAAGGTCCTTTATCTTATATGGAAGAATCCTTGGA
>DKPS01000261.1:1747-2508 GCA_002471345.1 Saprospiraceae bacterium UBA7328 | reverse complement strand
TCCTCCTTTAGAACCTATATTTGGCAATAAAACCTGTAATTAAAAACAGTTTTAATAAATTTGATTCATCTATATAATATAGCCATGAAATACATAGCAGAAACTCTCTTAATTATTGTGCTGGTTTTACCTAATTTATCCTATGGTGACAGTATATCTGAAGGCAAAAGTCTTACCTTTGACAGAAAAAAGGGGAATTGCTTAGCTTGTCATATGATAGATGACGGAGAACTTGCAGGTAATAATGGTCCTCCTCTCCTTGCGATGAAAGCGAGATTTCCTGAAAGAGATGTACTATTTCAACAAATCTGGGATCCAACTGAGAGCGATCCAAATTCATTCATGCCACCATTTGGTAAGCATGGCGCTCTAACGAAAACAGAAATTAATAAGATAATGGATTATCTCTACACATTGTGAGGAAAAAATGAAAAGAAGAAACTTCATAAAAAACAGCATGCTTTTTGCAGGCGCTATTACCGCTTTACCAGCAGTACTGCTTTCAAAAAAATCGTATGCCGCTTGGCCAAAAAAATCATTTGATTTAAAAGATCTTGCAGAGTCAGTAAACAGCGTTTACGGGCATAACAATCTGGAAGAGTCTTCCAAGGTGAAATTGAAAGCACCTTCAATTGCTGAGAATGGTGCTATTGTTCCTATAAACGTCTCTACTACACTGAAAGATGTTGATTCAATAATGATATTTGTTGAAAACAATCCACAACCTTTATCAAGTGGATATCAGCTAACAAAATTAGCTC
>DKPS01000261.1:0-1381 GCA_002471345.1 Saprospiraceae bacterium UBA7328 | reverse complement strand
AAAACATCAAACGTAATGGCAGCTGTCAAAAGTGGGGATAAAATATATACATCCACTCAAGAAGTGAAAGTAACTATAGGAGGCTGTGGAGGTTAATTATGAGTACTATAAAAATGAGATCAAAAGAATCAAATGGTGTTGTAACAGTAAAAGCACTTATCAAGCATCCAATGGAGACAGGCGCTCGGAAAAATAAAAAAACTGGTGAAATGATTCCTGCTCACTATATTCAGGAAGTTCACAGTAAAGCAAATGGTAAAGATGTTATAACTATTCATTGGGGTCCTGCTGTTTCAAAAAACCCTTACCTCACTTTCAAGTACAAAGGAAATAAGGGCGATGAAATTGAAATTTCATGGGTTGATAACCAAGGTAATAGAGATACAAAAATGGGCAAGGTGAAATAGTAATGTTAAAAGGATTCTTTGCCATTATTTTTTTAATACCAGCTTTATCTTCGATTGCAAGTCCTGAGAAGGATTTTGACAAGTTTGTAAGATATTTTGAGGATAGATTCCCTAACACTCCATATGAAGATTATAAAAATGGAGTTTACTCCATCGATGCATCTGCAAGGGAACAATGGGAAGCAATGGAAGAATTTCCACCATATGAGCTCAATGTAGATAGAGGCGAGGAACTTTTTAATCAAGCATTTAAAAATGGAAATACATATGGATCATGCTTTGATAACGAAGGAATTGGTATCAGGCAGAATTATCCATACTTTGATACAAACAGAAATAAAGTAGTAACACTAGAAGGTGCCCTGAATGATTGTCGTGTAAAAAATGGGGAGAAACCGCTTAGCTACTTTAAAGGCAAAGAACTTGCACATGTATCAGCATATATGGCATATACATCAAGAGGAAATAAATTTAATGTACAGATACCCAATACTTCAGAAGCTATAGATGCTTATGAAAATGGAAAGAAGCTGTACTTTACCAAAAAAGGTCAACTGAACTTCTCCTGTGCAGATTGTCATGTTTATCAAACAGGGACTAAATTAAGAGCTGATATTCCAAGTCCTGCTATAGGACATCCGACGCATTTCCCAGTCTATCGTTCTGGTATGGGAAGACTTGTAACACTTCATGAGAGATTTGCTGGATGTTTAAACCGTATCAGAGCGAAAAGCTTTAAGGGCGGTAGTGATGAATTGAATAATCTAGAGTTTTTTACAACATTCATGAGTAATGGTCTTGAAGTTAATGGGCCTGGCTCTAGAAAATAAATTCAAATAAGCTATACTCAGGGCATGTCTAAGTTGAATTTTTCTAAATTCTTGTCAGTAATAGCTAGTTTAATATTACTACCTTCATGCGCTAATATGCAGGCTATGATTGAAGAACAGGTTCAAGAAGAAAAAGAAATTTCA
>DKPS01000012.1 GCA_002471345.1 Saprospiraceae bacterium UBA7328 | reverse complement strand
CACATTGACGTTCAGTAAGCGTACCAAGAGATCTTTCAATTTCACCTCTCAATGACTCTACATATTCCAATTGTGTATCTGTTCCAGGTATTTTGTTGTTCTCAAGAACATCTAACAAGGAATTGTCCTCACCATCTACAAATGGCGCATCCATTGATACATGTCTAGCAGCAACACCAAGAGTAGTTTCCACTTCATCAGAACTAATATCCAAGAGATCTGCAAGTTCTTCGGCAGAAGGTTCTCTTTCGTACTCTTGTTCTAATTCAGAAAATGCTCTATTAATTTTATTTAAGCTACCTACTTTATTGAGCGGAAGCCTTACTATTCGAGATTGTTCAGCTAGAGCTTGGAGAATAGACTGTCTAATCCACCATACTGCATATGAAATGAATTTGAATCCTCTCGTTTCATCAAATCTTTTAGCAGCCTTTATAAGGCCAAGGTTTCCTTCATTAATCAAATCACTTAATGAAAGTCCCTGATTTTGGTATTGTTTCGCAACAGAAACCACAAATCTTAAGTTTGCTTTTGTCAGTTTTTCTAATGCTATTTGATCACCTTCTTTGATTCTTCTAGCTAAATCTACTTCCTCTTCTGGAGTAAGCAAATCGACTTTTCCTATTTCTTGTAAGTATTTTTCTAAAGATTGGCTTTCTCGGTTCGTTATTGATTTAGTAATCTTAAGCTGCCTCATTTATTTCAATCTGTTTATGTAAGTACTAAATGCGGCACCAAATATGGAACATTTTGAAGTATACTTCAAGTGCCAAATATTTAATATTAGAACTTTTCACTATTGAGCAAATAAATAAATGATATTTTCTATATGAATTTTGATTATTCATTTTTTTCCCTTTTATTGCCGCACTTAGTTAATGAAAATTATAGGAGATCGAAATAATCTTCTAAAAACCTTAAATAAACATCATGAAGAGAGTGAAAGTCGATATGGAATTTATCTTTCGTGCTTCACCTGCTATTCTTTATAAATTCATCACATCCAATGAATGCTTAGTCAGATGGTTTTGTGATGATGTAGATGTCACTAATGACATATACGTATTTGATTGGCAAGGATCAGAAGAAGAAGCAGAATTGGTAGACGATCTCGAAGAAGAAAGAGTAAGATATATATTTACAGACAATGACCCTGGAGAATATATGGAATTCAGACTGTATAAATCTGGAGTCACCAATGAAACCATTGTAGAAGTCACCGATTTCTGTGACGAAGGTGAAGAAGAAGAACAAAGATCTCTTTGGGAAGCACAAATAACCAAACTAAAGATCGAAACAGGGGGTTAATCAACTCTTCCTATTTTCAATTTTTAAATACTTGGGCAAGTAACATACACTTTTCCTAATTTCATATTATGTAAATTCTTAATATGATAATTGAAAGTATCTCTGTTGTTACAATGATTGGGATCTGCCTAATATGTATGTTTCTTGTTGTCGCGATAGCCTATATTATATGGCAAGGCAAAGCAACGCTTTATGATCAAATCGTAAAAACTCTTGATGACCAAAAAGTAATTTTGAATCAAGAGTTAGATCAAGAAAAAGCTTTACTCAAAAATGCCAATAGTGAAATTTCCGAATTAAGGATTCAAATTTCATCAAAAGAAAGAGATCTCTTAAACCTTCAAGAGAAATATCATGAGATCATAAATGATGGTCACGGTATGCAACAGAAATTTGAAGCATTAGCAAATAAAATCCTCGATTCAAAAGCTGAGAAGTTTGATAGAGAACAAAAAAGGAGCTTGGAAACAACTCTAAATCCTTTGAAAGAAAAAATTAAATCTTTCGAAGAAAAAGTAGAAAACAATATAAAAGAGTCTATTGCTAGGCATTCTTCCCTGAAGACAGAGATAATATCTCTTAAAGAACTCAATGAACGTATTACAAATGAAACTACAAACCTTACCCGTGCTCTTAAAGGAGACAGCAAGACCCAAGGAAACTGGGGTGAATTGATTCTAGAATCTATTCTTGAAAAATCAGGATTAGAAAAGGGCAGAGAATATTTTATTCAATCTTCATTTATAAATGAAGAAGGAAGTAGACAAAGACCTGATGTCATTATTCATCTTCCACAAAACAAGAAAATAATAATAGATTCTAAAGCATCAATTACAGCATATGAAAAGCTAATAAATGCAGTAAATGCGGATGATCAGGTAAACATGCTCAAAGCTCATGGTATTTCTATCAAAAATCATATTGATCAATTAGCAGCTAAAAATTATTATGACATCTATAAAATGGAAAGCCCTGATTTTGTTTTGATGTTTCTTCCTATGGATACAGCATTTTCAGCAGCACTAAGAAATAACCCAAATTTGTATTCATATGCTTTCGATAAAAACATTGTAGTGGTCACTCCTGCTACATTACTTGCTACACTCAAAACAATAGATACCCTTTGGAAAAATGAAAAGCAACAACTTCATGCTATTGAAATAGCGGATGAGGCTGGTAAAATGTATGATAAATTTGCAGGACTTATTGATGACCTTATTCAATTGGGCAAAAAGATTGACCAAACTAAAGATCATTATCAGGATTCAATGAAAAAATTACATACTGGTCGAGGAGATTTAATTACACGAGCTGAAAAATTGAAAAAATTGGGTGTAAAGGTAAAAAAAGAACTCCCTCAAACCCTGATAGATAGAGCTATGGACAAGTAAATATTTTAGTAAATTTAGAAGGCATCAATAAATTTCTTTCTTTTTTTTCTTTTGTGCTTTGTTATATGATATCCTTTCATAATCCATTTTCTAGTATCCTTTGGATCTATAACTTCATCAAATTCTAAAAAAGATGCTGCATTAATAGCTTTTCCTTTCTGATAAGCTTCGGCAACAAATTTTTCGTAGAGTTCTTGTTTGGCTTTTACATTTTTCACTGCTGCAAGTTCTTTTGAAAAACCAAGCTTTACCGCTCCTTCTATACCCATTGCCCCAAATTCTCCACTAGGCCATGAGACCGTAAAAATTGAATCATGGAATCCTCCTCCTGCCATCGCCATTGCCCCTAATCCATAAGCTTTTCTTAGCACTATACACATAAAAGGAACATCAAGGTGTGCTCCAACTAAAAACATTCTTGAGGTATGTCTTACTAATCCAGATTTTTCATGATCTGGGCCGACCATAAATCCTGGAGCATCACACAAAGAAACGATAGGTATCCCAAATGCATCACATAATTGCATAAACCTTGCTGCTTTATCCGAAGCATCAGAATCAATAGCTCCGCCTAAATGCCTTGAGTCATTGGCGATAAGGCCAAAAGGATGGCCTTCAATCCTGATGAACCCTGTGAACATATTTCTTCCGAAATCAGATCGCAGCTCCATAGCACTATCTGTGTCGCACAAGGAGTGAATAATTTTCCTAATATTATAAGCATATTTTCTATCCTGAGGTATTAGGTCTCGAAGACTCTCTTGGTTGTTACAATTCCAATCTTTTAATGATCCTTGAAAATAGGAAATGTATTTTTTTGCTGTAGAAACCGCTTCTATTTCATCTTTCACTGCAATGTCTACAACCCCATTTTCACGTTGCATTTGGATAGGCCCAACATCTTTTGGATGAAACCTACCGAGGCCTCCACCCTCTATCATAGCTGGCCCACCCATTCCTAACGAGATATTCTCTGTCGCTATAATCACATCAGAACAACCTGCTAAAGCAGCATTTCCTGCAAAGCAGTATCCTGATACTATGGCAACTCTTGGTACTTGCCCATTAAGTCTAGCATATCCACTAAAAGTCTTAATATCCAGTCCTCCAAGATGCACCAAGTCCATATCTACATCTCCAGGTCGACCTCCTCCTCCTTCCACAAAAAATATGATTGGAATATTGGTTTCATTTACAATCTGAAGAAGTCTATCTGTTTTTTTATGATTAAAAGCACCTTGAGTTCCTGCAAGGACAGTGTAGTCGTAGCTTAGTACAGCACATTGGCTTCTTTCTTGAGGAAAAAATGCTCCATTAATTGATCCTACACCTGCTATTAAGCCATCAGCAGGAGTATTCTTCATCAGATCCTCCATCGTTCTACGCGTTCTTTGCGCAGCAACAGTAAGTGAACCGTATTCTAAGAAAGTTCCTTCGTCGACTAAATCCTTCACATTTTCTCTTGCGGTTCTTCCACCTTTAGAATGTCTTTTATTTACAGCTTCAGATCTCGAAGCATCGTTCAAAAATCGTTTCCTCTCTAGAAGTTCTTTCACATAAGGGTCTAAGTCTTTCTTTTCTCTCTTCGCCATAACTTCGTTGGATATTATTATATAGATTGAGAATCAATATGTGCGATTAACACTTCACTTTCGGCTTTATAATGTTTTGCAGCAAGCAGAAAAAATATCATTGCAACAACTCCTGTCACAAGGGTAATGCAGAAAGCATACCTAAGAGATTCGGCACCATATTGTGGAGATAAAAGATCGCTGACATATCCGATTAACAATGGCCCCAATCCTAATCCTATCGCATTTAAAATCAGAAACAAAATTGCAGAAGCTAATGCTCTTTTCTTTGCATCTACCAGATTATGAGTAGCTGCTAAACAAGGAGCTAAAAACACAGCAGTAAACAAAGCTGTAAAGAAATGCAAACCAATAACAAGGGTTGTATTAGGAGAGAAAAACGATAGAAGAGCAAATGGCAAATTAATGATTCCTGCTACAATTGGAATCCAGAAATAAAAGCGAACATCCTTTTTAACCATAAAATCTGAAAGAAAACCTCCTCCAAAAGTTCCCAGCATTCCTCCCAATCCAGTCACTAGACCTAAGGCTAATCCAATTTCGGAAATTGGCATTTCATGAACTCTGGCTAGAAAAGGAGCAAACCAGTTACCTACTCCATAAGTACCAAAAGTATGAAGACCACAACCTAAGGCTAAAAAGACAAAAGATTTTTTAGAAAGCAAAAGCCAAATGACATCCCAAAACGAGGATTCTTCTGTTGTTTTTAAAGCTTGAGGGTCAGAATGACCTTTGGGTGGCTCTTTTACTGTGAAGAACAAGACTAAAGCATATATAATCCCAGGTATTCCAATCGCCATGAAAGCCACACGCCATCCATAATTCTCATCAATCCAACCTCCTAACGCATACCCGAATAAAATACCGATATATATTCCCATAGAATATACAGAGAGAGCAGTTGCACGCTTATCTGGAGGAAAATAATCTGATATGATAGAATGTGAAGGAGGACTTCCTCCAGCCTCTCCTACTCCCACCCCAAGCCTCGCAAGAGCTAATTGGAAGTAGTTTGTGACAAATCCTGAAAGTG
Organism: Saprospiraceae bacterium UBA7328; assembly: GCA_002471345.1. Classification (GTDB taxonomy): domain Bacteria; phylum Bacteroidota; class Bacteroidia; order Chitinophagales; family Saprospiraceae; genus UBA7328. The sequence goes on along the minus strand of DKPS01000012.1, from coordinate 48,706 downwards.
CTGTCATGAGACTCCAAATGGCCAGAGAACCAGCCACTATATTTTTTCTATTGCTCTTATCAGCCCATCTAGCTATTGGAATGCCTAAAATGACATAAAATGCGGCAAACATCAATCCAGTAAGAGCACCAAGTTGAGTATCCGAAAGACCCAATTCTGCTTTGATGGATTCTTGTAAAATTACCAGCAGTTGTCGATCTAAAAAGTTGAAGGTATAAACACCTGTCAAAACCAAAAGAATATACCCTTTGTACTTATTAGAAAAAATAGGATCAGAAGAAGAACTAGATTGGCTCATAAAAACAATTTCATACTTGTGGCACAAAAGGTAAGAATTTCAAATTCATTATTCCTTACTCTTACCAATCAGCAATAGGAAATGTGACGTTTTTTAATGCATTTTGATAAATAATTACTTGATTACTTTGAATACTCTAGCAAAGTAGCCACCCATTTCTTCCACTATATTTTCTTTATTCTCTTTGATTCTTATTCCTGCAAGTATCTTGGCTAATCTTTTTTTGTATTCCATTTGCGCCATTCTTGAAATTTGTATTCTTTGTGCTTGGGGAGATCCAGCTCCATGCATACTCTCAGTAAGATATCCTACTGCATTCCTTCCCAAAGTCATATTTTCGATTAATCTCAGAATGCGCATTCTATCTTCTGTGCTCACATCTGCTTTTCCCTTAAGATATTTCTTTACAAGCTTCCCAATTTCAGGATGATTCAAATCCTTCTCGGAAGGCATTGTTGCTACCAGCCCTCCTCCTAAATCCTGAGCTAATCGACTTATATCATATGGAAGTTTAGTAACATGATGTTTACATACATTAGCTAGCATTGGATCGCACATATAACATCCAGATTTCATTTCATAACCTTGGTAAGATGCAGCTATTCCAGTGGCATAGATCGTCTCATTAAGGTGCGTCATCTCTACTAACTTGTCCTTAATGTGTGATGCTTTGGGAACACCATTCATATCGGCTATTGCTCCTGCCGCTCCAATTAGCACATCCCCTACTCCGCTCTTGCAGACATAACTTCTCCTATGATAATTGGTAAATCTTTCTACCAGCAAAGAGGCAAAATCATACTCACCATCCATGAAAATGTGATCATTTGAAATGAACACATCTTCAAAAATGACCATTGCTTCTTGTCCTCCATATTGGGCATTTCCAACGTCTATATCTCCACCCTCCATACTTCTTCTATCACAACTTTGTCTACCATAGATATAAGTAATACCATCAGCATCAACAGGTACAGCTCCAATAATTGCAAATTCTTTATCCTCCTCTTGAAGTCTAATCGTAGGCATCACAATCATCCAATGAGAATTTATACATCCAGTCTGATGAGCTTTAGCACCTGTAATGTAAACTCCCTTATCTGATCTTTTTGACACCCTCACATACATATCTTGATCCTCTTGAGCATGAGGAGGAAGTCCTCTATCACCTTTTACATCTGTCATTGCTCCACCAACTACATAATTATACTTATGCATTTCAGTTAAGAAGGATATAAGTTTCTGATGATAATTTGTCCCATACTTGTCATCAATTTCAAATGTCGTAGAATGCAAAGCATTGAAAGCGTCCATCCCAACACACCTTTGAAAACATGTACCAGTAAGTTGACCTAATTTTCTTTGCATCTTATTTTGCATCACAAGATCCTCAGCACTCTCGGAAACATGCAAAAACCTACTTATTCTTTGACCGGTTAGAGGTGAGATAACTGAAGCTAAATCAGGGTTTTCTACCGCTAAGTCATAGGTTTTAGCAAGAGCATTTATAGATGGTCTAATCGTAGGATGGTCTACATAGTTATCTACCTTTTCTCCAAGTAAATAAATATTCAGTTTTCGATTTCTCAAAGAATTGACATAATCTTCTCCTGTGACTATTTTCTTCATTTTCTTCTGCATCTTTTAGCGAGGTGAAAAGATAGAACTAAATGTTGGAGACTGAGTTAACTTGGTATTAGAAGAGCTAAATAAAATAGTATCATATTTCAATCCCCTCTGATTTGATAAGTTCATCAATTTTCTATCGATATCATTTCAGATCAACATTTAAGGATAAATATCTGTCTTGAATATCAATTCTGTAAATTATTATTTTTCAGACTTGAATATTTTACGCACTACTTTCACTGTTGATATTAAAATATTAACAATTTGTTTTTTGCATGTACCTTTGCATTATTATTTATTGAAAAAACTACTTTGAAAAATTGTCTCATTTTAATATTTGCTCTGATGCTATGCATTAATGCAAATGCTCAAATTACCACAGCAAGTATGACTGGTAAAATATTTAGTGCTGATGATGCATCATTAATTGGAGCGACTGTAACAGCTACTCATGTTCCATCAGGTACGTTTTATGGTGTGTCCACTCTTGATAATGGCACATATAACATACCTAATATGAGGGTAGGTGGACCATATAGAATAGAAACTAGTTTTCTTGGATACTCAAGCGATGTTCAAGAAGATATTTTTCTTTCATTAGGTCAAAAATTGAATCTCAATATAGAACTTAAGACCGAAGGGGTTACTGTAGATGAAGTAGTAATTATAGGAATTACAGATCCCATTCTTAATGGTGATAAGACCGGTGCATCTACCACAATTGGAAGAGATCAGCTTCAAAATCTGCCCACTATATCAAGATCAGCTGATGATTACACGAGACTCAATCCTATGTCTGCAGAAGGTGGTTCATTTGCCGGAAGAAATGATCAATTTAACAACTACAGTCTAAATGGTACAATATTTAATAATCCTTTTGGTCTCGATGCTGCAACTCCTGGAGGACAATCTGATGCTCAGCCTGTTTCCCTAGATGCTATAGATCAAATAAGTGTAAACATTGCTCCATATGATGTTACCCAATCTGGATTTACAGGGGCAAGTGTGAACGCTGTAACAAAATCAGGTACAAACAATTTTGAAGGAACGGCATATGGTTTTTTTAGAAATAGTGGAATGACAGGTGGAAAAGTAGATGGAACTGATGTTCCAAAAGGTGATCTTTCATCTACTCAGTACGGATTTGCAGTAGGAGGGCCTATTGTGCAAAACAAAGTTTTCTTCTTTGCTAACCTTGAAGTTACAAAGCGATCAGATTTAGGTTCTTTATTTGAACCAAATTCCGGATCGGGGGCAAGCAATGAATCTAGAGTTTTAGCAAGTGATATGCAAATGATTTCTGATTTGCTCAGATCTGAACATAATTATGAGACAGGTGCATTCTCAAATTTTAGATACAATAGTGATAATACGAAAGCATTGATAAAATTAGATTTTAACTTAAATAAGAATCACACTTTATCCGCAACGTATAATTTCCTTGATGCATTTAAAGAACAACCTGCACATCCATCTGCTATCGGTAGAAGAGGTCCTGATAATATCACCTTACAATTTCAAAATAGTGGCTATAGAATCAATAATAAAATCAATTCTGGTATTGTAGAACTCAAATCCATTTTAGGAGACAATATGGCAAATAACCTGCAAATAGGTTACACCTCTTTTAGAGATCACAGAGATCCTTTTTCTGAACCATTTCCTGTATTAAACATTGCAAAAGATGGTATCAATTACATTATTGCGGGTCATGAGCCATTCTCAGTTAATAATGTACTTGGACAAGATGTACTTCAGGTTAAAAACATTTTCAATTTATATGCTGGAAAGCATACTTGGACATTCGGAACTGCTTTTGAAAGGTTTAATTTTGATAATTCTTTCAATTTAACATCATATGGGTTTAGAGTATTCTTTCCAGGTGTAGATATAGCTGATGCCCCTGATTTAATAAGATCTGCTGATTTTGTAGGTGAGGTTCTAGCAGCTAGAGATGCCTTTTCCAATAATAATTCTAATGACTCATGGGCTCTTGCAGAAACAAATTTAGGACAATGGTCAGCTTACATTCAGGACGAAATACAAGCCAATGATCAATTGTCATTAACATTTGGCCTTCGATTTGATCTACCTTTATATTTCAACACTGCTGATTTAATTCAGGAAAATATCGATAGAAAAGGAGGCGACATTTCGGCTGGTGGTGTATATGCCCCTGATGTAACTTATTACAATGCTGATGGTGATGCAGTACAATACAACCATACAGACCTTCCAACTGGCAATATTCTAATAAATCCAAGAATCGGTTTTAACTACGATATGAATGGAGATAGAACTACTCAACTGAGAGGTGGAACAGGCCTATTCGCAGGAAGGTTTCCTGCAGTGTGGATTGGTAATCAAGTGGCTAACCCAGACTTCTTCTTCTATAATATGACAGATCCAGACTTCAAATTTCCACAAGTCTGGAGAACAAGTCTAGGATATGATACTAAAATTGGAGAATGGACAGGAACGGTAGACCTACTTTATACCAAAGACCTCCAAGCTCAGATGGTACAAAATCAAGGATTGAGACTACCAGGTGGAACACTATCCGGAGTAGATAATAGGCCTGTTTATAGAGCTGAAGATAGAGCTCAGGGACCTTTTGGAGGATCTACAAACGCATATGTTTTCACTAATACAACAAAAGGGTATTCCTTCAATGCATCGTTTCAAATGCAAAGATCATGGGGCAACAACTTCGCTATGATAGGCTATAATTACTTGAAAGCTGAAGAAGTAAATTCTATTGATGCAGAAATTTCATCAGATGCTTATGATCGTAATCCAGCGAATATCAGTCATACAAACCAAGCAGATTTAGCCAATTCTTTGTATGGTAATCAACACAGATTAATTGGAGCTTTCTCAAAGAAATTTGAATATGGTACTAGATTAGCGACAACAGTGAGTCTATTTGCAGAATATGCAAAAGGAGGAAGGTATAGCTATGTATATGCTGGTGATATTAACAATGATGGATCAGTATTAAATGATCTTCTCTATATTCCTACTGACGGAGAAATTGATCTAATGACATTTTCTGGAGATAATTCCAGCCAAGCATCTCAAAGATCAGCTTTCAAATCATACATTGCCCAGGACGGTTATCTTTCTGAAAAAAGAGGAGAATATGCTGAGAGATATGGAGCACTGTCCCCATTGTATTCTCAATGGGATTTAAGAATACTACAAGATGTGGGTATATCTGATGGAAATAAGTTTCAAATTAGTCTTGATGTACTAAATATTGGAAATTTGATAAGTAGTTCATGGGGAGTAAGACAACGAGCTACCACTACTGGATTGGCGCAACCAATTGCAGTGAATGCTTCAGGTGATTCTCCGGTATACACTTTTAATCAAGCACAAACATCTACTTTCTTTAATGATTTCGGGTTGAACAGCAGATGGCAAGCACAAATTGGCTTGAGGTATATTTTCAAATAGAAAGACTCAATAAATAAATGCCAAAAATCGTCGACATTATTAGATATGTCGGCGATTTTTTGATTTAAATTATCTTCTTAACTTAAACGCTAAATTTCGATCATGCCTGATAATAAAAATACTGCCTCTTTTATGATACGATTCACCCAACAATTTTTTGAGGATAATACAGGTGAAGAAAATGTACAATGGAGAGGTAAAATCTCCCATATACAAGGTGGAAAAGAGAAAAACTTCTCAGAACTTGAGGACGCATTATCATTTATTCAAGAAAATCTCACTTCACTGACACTTTCATCCACTTCACATAAGACTAAAGAAGAACAAGACGGGCTCTTGAGTAAAAGTTTTGACATTTGGAAAAAAATGGCCAAAAACGCTCCAAAGATGATGATGGAGACTATCAAAGATCCACAAGCACAAGTAGCAAATATTAAGGAACAACTCACTGATGTAGGCGAAGAAATTGGACAAAAATTAGAAATTGACTCTTGGAGAACAGCTTCTAGATCAGATATTCAAAATATCTTATCAGAAATGAAATCCATTTCAGACAAGATTGTTCTTCTAGATAAAAAAATTGACAAAATAAAAAGCTAGAGAATCAAAATCATAGCATTTTACAATGTCAGAAAACTTCAATGAAATAGAGAGTCTTATTAAGGATAATCCATCTAAGGATCTAAGACTCTATACATTAGGAAGGTTTGAAGCAATAGTAGAAGGTTACAGTGTTGATAAAAAATATTGGGGTCGAGATAAAACGCTCCAACTCCTTCAATTCCTGATTAATGCACGTCACAGAGGCGGTCTTCATAAAGAACAAATTGTTAATCGACTATGGGAGGATTCAAACAAAGTATCAGGAGACAGAGATTTCAAAGTAGCCATGCATGGTATCAATAAAGCCCTCGAACCAAATCGACCAAACAGAACTGACCCCAAATATGTATTAAGACAGGGACTCACTTATCAGCTTAACATGGAATATATCTGGCTTGATCTAGACATCATGGAAAAGCTTATTGAAATGGGAAACAACTTTATTAACAATCAAAAAGATAAGGCCATTCAAGCTTACACTGCAGCAATAAAGCTATATGAAGGCCCCTTCTTACCAGAAAGAATGTATGAAGATTGGTGCAGTGAAGAAAGAGAAAGAATCCAAGTAATAACATTAAGTGGAATTATCAATCTGGCTGAATTATTGATTCCGTCCAATCCTATGGAAAGCATCCGATTGTCAAAGAGTGCCTTACTTATAGACAAAACTTGGGAAGATGCATACCGTATTCAAATGGAAGCCTATCTCGTGAATGGTAACAGACCTCAAGCTTTAAGAACATATGCTGAATGTGAAAAGGTTTTGGATGAAGAATTCGGAATATCTCCTTTACCAAGAACAAAAGCTCTCCTTAAAAGTATTGAACAAATAAGTTAATCCTTCTTTTATCTTAATACCATTCAACACCTGTAACTCAGCTGTAACTATCGACTTTCATCTTTGTTATAAAATTATTACAAACAGAAAGTATTTAGCATGTCAACAGCAACAAAGATCAAGAAGAATATTACTAGAAAGAACCTGAAAAAGGAGTACGGTAAAATTCATGATAGAGTTATCAATGTATCAAAAGAAACTGTAGAAGTTACTGTAGATAACCTAGAAAAATGGCAAAATATGTTTTCTAAAGGATTTACTGCTAGTACTCCTTTAGTAGAAAAGGGGATTGATTTATCTTTTACAGTAGCAGAAACGCTATGGGATCAATACAGATCAAGTGGACAAAGAGTAAAATCACTTTTAGGTCTAGGAAAGAATGAGAACATTACTAATAAAGTTATTACCGCTGCACCTAAAGCAACCATATCAACATCAAAGACAAAAAAAGTTACTGCTTTTGCGCCTAAAACAACGGCTTTAACACCAAAGACAAAAAAAGTTACTGGAGCTCCTAAAACTAAGACTATTAAAACTCCATCAAAACTTACTGACATTACTGGAATAGGACCAAAAATAGCAGGATTGCTAAATGAAGTTGGCATTAAAAGTATTGCTGATTTAGCTACAGCAAAAATGGAAACTTTAGAAAAAGTACTTAAAACAGCAGGGCCAAGATTTCAAATGCACGATTCGAGTACATGGGTGAATCAGGCTAAGGCAATTACAAAGTAGATCTGAGATAATGTAACTCAGCTGTAACTGGCTGAATATATATTTGAACTATAATTAAAAAATAATCAATAAAAAAAATATCATGGCAAACACGACAGCAAAGAAAACAGCTAAGACAGCAACAAAAGCAGCTCAAAACTTCAATATTACTAATGTTGTAGATAGAGTTATCGAAGGAGCAAAAGACGTTAATGACTTTATGCTTGACAATTCTGATGACCTAATCAAAGAGGCAGTGGTAAGAGGAGAACAATGGCAAAATGTAGCGTCTAAAGCTGTAAAAGGTGGCTTGAAATTAACAGCAAATACACAAGATATTGTATTCGACACATTAGACTCTTTAAAAGGTCAAATGTTAGATAGCAGATCTAGAATTAAAGGTTTGTTCAGTAAGAACTAATTATAATCCCAGCAAGATTATCAAGGGCTGAATTATCAAATAGGTAATTTGGCCCTTGGTGTTTTACGCCCTTAAGTAATTGATTTACAATATTTTATCCTATTTTAAACACTAGTAATTTACGTTCCACTTTGCATTAATTATAAGACAATATTGCTGAAACATTCAACATTGTTGTAATATGCAGTTTTTCTAGAATTTTGAATGAGAAGAGTAATCTGATCACATTTTGTGGATCAATTATTCCAACTTAAACTATCACCATGACTGAAGAACAGAACCCAATCAAAAAGCCATCTTTATTTTGGTTAATGACAGAAGCAAGTAGAGCTGTATTTGAATATGGGACTTTTTTTCCTTATAACTTCTTAAAGAAACAGGAAGAAACAGGAGATGGTCATGCTGTACTTGTATTACCAGGTTTTATGGCTACAGATGTTTCTACTCAACCCCTTCGAAGGTTTCTAAAAAAGATAGGTTATCAATCTTATGGATGGGATATTGGAAGGAACTATGCAAATGAAGATTATGTGGACCTCCTCCTTGAAAAAGTCGAAGATATATATAAAGTAAGTGGAGAGCCAATTAGTATAATTGGCTGGAGCCTAGGTGGAGTATTTGCCCGACAAATAGCAAAGAAAAGACCTCACTTAATTAGACAGATTATCACATTAGGCTCGCCTTTCAGAGGGATAAACCTTCCAAATAATGCAGCATGGATATATAAATTTATTACAAATGGAAAGTCAGCACAAGATATAGATCCATTACTTTTAAATGATATTCCAAACCCTGCACCAGTTCCGACTACTGCTATTTACTCCAAAGAAGATGGTGTGGTACCATGGCAAACATGTATGGAACAACAAGAAAGCAATATTCACCAAAATGTTCAGGTCAGAGGAAGTCATTTTGGCCTCGGAGTGAACCCTTCTGTTCTTGAAATAATAGCAGACAGGTTACAGTATAGTGAAGCAATTTGGGCTCCATTTTCTCCAGAGACCAGAATTCAAGAGATGATGTTTTACCCATCTATGTGATGTTTTGAGTTTTATATTTTTTTACAATTAACACGTTATTAGTAAAGGCTCAAAAAGACTATTAAACTCGCCTAAGATGAAACTATTTTTATCTATAAGGTTGATAACTTTAATTTGTTATATTTTGGATCAGATTATTATAAAAGGACATGGTAGATAAACTTCTTGAAGGCTTAAATCTTTCTAACATCAAACCCATTACTGGACTTGATGCAACTTTTTTGTTTGGAGAGTCATCCACAAGTCCTATGCATGTAGGAAGTGTATGTATTATAGAAGGATCACTTAAATATGACACATTTAAAAGTACGATTGCCGCTAGAATTCATCAGTTTCCATTATTAAGAAAAAGGTTAATGTCAGTTCCCCTGGGCGTGGATTACCCCTATTGGGTGGATGATCCAAATTTTAATCTTGATTTACATGTGAATCATATTGCTCTTCCAAGGCCTGGAGATTGGGACAGTCTGAGAGACATCGCCTCTGATATATTTAGTGAACCATTAGATCGATCTAGAGCCCTTTGGCATTATACTTTTGTGGAAGGTCTCGATGCCATAAATCAAGTACCCAAGGGATCCGTCGCAATAATTGGCAAAATTCATCATGTGGCTGTCGATGGAGTTGCAGGAGCTGGAATGTTAAGTCTTATTTTTGACGGAACGGACTTGTCAGGAGAAATAAAAGAACCAAGGCCATTCAAACCTGAACCACTTCCAAATGAACTTTCCTTAGCAGCGAGAAGTGCAATAAGTTTTGCTCGAAATCCTCTTAAATTTCCAAAGATCATAGCTAATACAGTATCCGCCACTGCGAAAGCAGGAATGCTTACGAGAGTTCAACATATAGATTTACCTACTGCTCCATTTACTGCTCCTAAAACTCCAATAAATGGCATTATTTCAGCACAGAGAAAATGGAGTGGCATAATGCTTTCTTTAGAGAGGATGAAAGCATTGAAAAAAATTATGGGCACTACACTGAATGATGTAATTCTTGGGATATGTGCTGGAGCATTAAGAAGATACTTGCTTGAAAAAGACAAGCTGCCTTCAAAACCACTTGTAGCCATGGTCCCTATCTCAGTCCGTCAAAAATCTGAAGAAAATGAAGGAGGGAACAAAGTATCCAATATGTTGGTACAACTAGGTACTCATATAGAAGACCCTATAGAAAGGCTAGAGAATATTTATGAGAACACGATAAAAGGGAAAACTTACCAAGGAGCAATGGGGGCTAAATCATTGGCAAATATGGCTGAAGTAGTACCTTATGGAATAGCTAATCAAGCAGCTAAGATCTATTCCAGATACAATATGGCAAAAATGCATAATCCCGTATTTAATTGCGTAATTACCAATGTTCCTGGCCCTCAATTTCCACTATACATGCAAGGTCATAAGCTCTATGCGGTAATGAGTATGGCACCAATTATGGATGGTATGGGACTAATTATAACCATCTTTAGTTATAACGGAGAAGTGAATATAAGTGCTACATCAGATAGCAATTCCATGCCGGATGTAAAGGTTTTCACAAAGTATCTAAGAGAATCTGCCAATGAATTAGAAAAAATAATCTTAGAAAAACAAGATGAAATAGAGGCAAAAAAATCTAAAAAAGAACAAACTCCAGAATCCGACAAGTTCTTTGACCACCTCAATAAATACTTAAAGAAAAATGCGAAGACAATTGAAAAAGGAGGTCTTTTTCAATTTAATATTGCTGGCCCCAAATCTTCAGAATGGGTATTAGACCTAACTGGGGCGAAACCATCTTTGAATAGAGGAAAAACAAAAAGTCCTGATGTCACCTTTACTGTTCAAGATAAGAACTTCTTAAAAATTGTAAAAGGTGACCTTAAAGTTCAAACTGCAGTAATTCAAGGAAGGTTAGCAGTAGGTGGTGATTCTGCAATGGCGATGAATTTGGGTAAAATTTTGAGTAAGGTTCCACCAATGAAATAGTAGATAAGTTTTAATTGTCTTAGCTACTTATTGGCCCCAAGGTATCTTGTTGTAATTCTCTTAGATAAAGAGATCTTACATCTGCAATCCTTTCATTCATATTTTCTTTCGTCCAGTCAGCCACAGACACTGGTTTCAAAATCACCACTTCTACAACAGACGGTCTTACAAGGCTTCTACCTCTTGGCATTACATCATGAGCGTTCTTGATGACAATAGGAACGACAGGAACCCCTGCTGCCATGGCAAGATGAAAAGCTCCCTTCTTGAAAGGACCCAACTTATAATCATAACTCCTAGTTCCCTCAGGAGCAATAGCTACAGATGTTCCGGTTTTTAAAGCTTCTATAGCTGGTTTCATGGCCTCTATAGCCTTATCCTTATTCGCCCTATCAATAAAAATGACCCCAGCAGCTGTCATCAAAGGTCCAATAGGAGACGATTTTAGTTCTTTTTTTGCAATAGCAACTGCATCTTTTTTAAGTAATTTACTCACGATGAAAAGGTCTGCACTACTCTGATGATTAAAAAGGAAAACTGCCGGACGATGAGACCAAAGATTGTCTTTTCCTTTAACAGACATTTTTATTCCTGCCACCTTTGTTCCGAGTTCTCCTAATGTGGCCATCATGGAATTCACTCCATCCCTTTTAGAGCCTGTGAGCATCGTAGACGCCATGCCTGTCAATGCTGCTGGGATTATACTTCCCATTGTAAGAGCCGTTCTTACAATATTTGAAACTCCTGGTTGGATTTCGTCATTAAATCTTAAAACGGGCCAATCATTTTGAAAAGCTAAACTCTGTAACTCATTATCAGGATTTATAGGTCTTGGATTTCCTACCATTTCTAGAAGAGGAAGATCTTCATGACTGTCAGTGTAGAAATATGACTTACTTAGATCTAGGTCGAATTTATCTGCTAATTCCTTCGCGGCGATATATTTTCCTTCTCCCCAGCATGCTGGCTCTACAATCTCTCCTGTAAACTTTCCATTCTTTACTTCCATACGAGTACACATCACATGCTCTGTACCTAAATCTCTCGCTACAGGATTCACCTGATAAGGTGTTGCTGCCGATATAATTGCCACCGTGTGCCCTTTAGCCATATGTGATTTTACTAGGGCTCTAGACTCTGGATAAATCGCGTCTGCAAGATGTTTTAAATAGACCTCTTCTCCTAGATCAATAAATATCTTTTCATTTACACCTTTTACTCCTTGTGCACTTGTGGCTGCAAGGCCTGCAAAATTTTTATTCCCTATGGCATATACCAATACACCAGAAAATTGAGCAGCAACCTCCCGACCAGACATTTTACCACTTAAGAGCCTTTCTTGGAAAAATTCTTTGGCAGAAAATCCTTTTATTAACGTACGGTCCAGATCAAAGAAAGCGCCGATGTTTGCTCCTCCTTCAGCATTCATAACATCTGTAGAAACTGAAGCACTTTGAGTTCCAGGTACTACATATTTATCAATATGAATGGTCCTTGTTTTTCTTTTTGAATTGACTTTTAGCGATATGGATTGTAGATCCTTTAGTCTTGAAGAATAGGAATCTAATTCTTTAGCAAAAGATGAAAGGCCTCTTTTATTTGGTTTTGAAGGACTAGGAATCAATCCACGATTTTTGGCCAATCTAATTCCATTTTGCAGGAAAGGTTTAGATACAGATTCTACACGATGTATTTGTCCCATCCAATGCATCTCCTCCCCTACGAAGATACAGGCCTCAAGTAAAGATTTCTCATCTTCATATGCATCGTGCTCTAATGTACGAAGGGCATGAATGACAACTTTATAGGCTTCTATATATGGATTAAGTATTACAAGTGAAACCAAGGTAGCTTGGCTAGATATTTTGCTTTTGATGTCATAAGAAGAATCACTTAATTGACTTTCCCAATCTGAAGAAAGAAGAGTGAGATTTTGTTCTATTTCGTCCGTAAATTCCGATTTTCTGGAATAGAAAAATTCAAATTTGAAGAGGTCTCTCAAGTTCATAATCTCTTCCCAAAAAGTATTTAGTCTATTACTTTTTGCATTAGACACTTTGAATAGTGCCATCTCAATAAATGCCCTATGATAAAGATGATGCACAGCCATATTCGAATAATAAATAGCTGACAAATAATTTCTGGTTACAATAGAATATTTAGCCTTTACTCCTTGGCCCAATTGCTGAATTATTCCACCTTGTATCATAAGGTTGAGGGCAGACTGAACACTTTCATTAATCGATTTACCTCTATCTACTAAAGCATCTGGTCTGATGTGTTCCACAATAGACATCAATTCATGGACGTCCGATTCTATATCATTTTTATGTGCCGCAAATTTGCTCAACAGAGTCGTACATACTAATGATGAAGTAGTGACAGGAGTAATTTGATTAATTCCATGAACCAATTCAAAGGCGAATCGAGGTAGCGAATATTTTTTACTGTAAAGTGAATCTTCTTCAAGTGGAATAGAAGCCATTTGGTCTGCAGAACGCTCTATTGGTTCTCCTATCCTGAGCGAAATTCTTCCAAAATCACCGCTCATGTTTTTGATATAGTTTAAAAACCACATCAAGCTTTCTGATTTCTTATCCTTGCCTCTACCCTCTTCTGTCATGTCTTGGACATCAGGTATCAGATCATACACTACGGATATTGGCACATATTTTACTTCTTTATCTGATTGTTCATCTCCTTCAGCTATATACTTAAGTATGCCCATTTGTGGCCAGACTAGCTTTCCTGTTCTCGACCTGGTACCTTCTATAGCCCACATGAAATGACTCTTATTTCCAACTAAATGACTTATAAAGTGTCGAAGCGTAGCTTTATATACAAGATTATCTTTAAATGATCTTCTGATAAAAATTACCCCAGATTTTCTGCCTAACTCACCAAGTCCAAGGAAGCTCATATTAATACCAGCAAAAGTATAAGGGAGCTCCAACCCATAACGAATCAGAACAGCTCCGAGGACCATCATATCAATATAGGTCTTGTGGGTCATTACAAAAGCAACAGGATGTCGCCTCATAAGCTTGCTTAAGTTCTTAATCTCTGATGCTTTTACATCGATCGATTTGTCATAAGCCCTTTCAAGAATAAATTGTGATATCTGTAATGTGATTGCATTAACAAGGGGTTTTTGTTCACAATACAGCTCTTTCAGGTATTCAGAAGCCTCTCTATTTATTTGTTCTATCGATTGATCACTAGACTCAGATATAGCTTCTAATGTCTTTTGAAATTTACTGTCTTCAAGAATTTGATCCATGCGCACTCTATATAAGCCTAACTTAATTCAAATTAGTCGGATAAAATAGAGAGGTTTCATTTTTATTCTATTCTCTAGACAATTCAAATTATAAGTTCTCATAAAACTATGCTCAATTCAAAGCCGAAATCATTATTTTTCTAAAATGAAAAATCGACTCCTACTCATTGTTATTGCCATTTCAGTATTGTCATGTGGAAAAAAATATGACCTGGTCATTATTAATGGCCAAGTACATAGTGGCAATGGAGATCCGTCAGAACTTACTGACATAGGGATCATAGATGATAGAATTGTGCATATTGGAAAAATATCTCCCAATTCAGACACAGAAATAATCGACGCCACTGGATTAGTAGTTTCCCCTGGGTTTGTGGATATCCATGCTCATCTTGATCCCATTTTAGAATTGTCAAATTGCGAAAGTCATATCAGACAGGGAGTTACCACTGCGATAGGTGGACCTGATGGTGGAGGACCATGGCCATTTAAAAATTACTTGGACACCCTAAAATCTATTGGTGTCGGAATGAATGTTGGATTCCTAATGGGGCATAATAAGATAAGAGCAAATGTGATGGGGCTTGAAAACCGAGCTCCGACCTCAGTTGAATTAGACAGTATGAAATCTCAGATGCAAATAGCTATGAATGAAGGGGCATTTGGGATATCTACAGGTTTGAAATATTTACCAGGCACTTTTGCCAAAATCGATGAGGTAATCGAAATTTCTAAAGTAGCTGCTGAAAATGGAGGTATATATACAAGTCACCTAAGAGACGAAGGAGAAGGGCTGTTAAATGGCGTCGGTGAAGCAATTGAAATTTGTGAAAAAGCTAATATCCCTGTAGTCCTCACTCACCACAAAGCCATTGGAAAGCCAATGTGGGGAAGAAGTAGTGAGTCCTTAGCACTCATAGATGAAGCTAGAGCCAATGGATTAGATGTAATGGCCGATCAATATCCATATGCAGCTAGTCATACAGGTATAGGAATCCTGATTCCGTCATGGGCTAGAGCTGGAGGTAATGGAAAATATAGACAGCGCATAGCAAATCCTGTATTAAAAGACAGCATTAAAAAACAAATCATATACAATATCCTAAATGATAGAGGTGGATCAGATTTGAGAAGAATCCAATTTTCCAAAGTTGCATGGAACAAAGATTTAGAAGCAAAAACGCTACACGACTGGTGCATAATGGAAGGAATGGAACCATCATTAGAAAATGGTGCAGAATTAGTAATCAGAGCTCAGTTTAGTGGCGGTGCAAGTTGTATTTATCATGCTATGTCTGAAGATGATGTCCGCAACATTATGAAATATCCTCACACTGCTATCGCATCTGATGGAAGGTTATCTCAAAAAGGAGATGGGTCTCCTCATCCAAGATCTTATGGCACATTTGTAAGAGTATTAGGTAAATATGTGAGAGAAGAAAAAGTCCTTACTCTAGAAGATGCTATACGCAAGATGACAAGCCTTCCTGCTAACAGAATGGGATTTAGAGATAAAGGATTGATTAGAGCAGGTTACAAAGCTGACATCACAATTTTCGATCCTAATACGGTTGCTGAAGTGGGCACATTTACTGACCCACATCACTTTCCTGTAGGAATCATCCATGTCATAATTAATGGTAAATTCTCAGTAAAAGATGAACAATTCTTGGACAAAAAAAATGGAGCCGTTTTATACGGCCCCAAAATATTGTAATTGATATTTCAGATATACGACAATCGTATCCTGAGGAGAATTATCAGTTCATTACATTTTTTTCCACATATCGCTATCAAGGATACTCACTTTGCAATTGTGAATTCCTTTCTTTTCCAACTTAGAATCAATAACGATTCCCACGACTTCATTATATGCATTTAGGAGTGGCATACCTGCTCTCTGAGGTGCATTATTGACCACAATGTCAATTGACTTAAACTCCTTTTTCTTCTCTATTTTACTAGATTTTCCCTTGAGTTCTACTCCCTGTTTAACCTGAGAATTAGATGAATTATCCATACCAAATCCAAATAAACTTGTCTCCTGACCAATAGTATAGTTCAGGTTCAAAGCGAAAGGATCCTCATGAATATCATTATTGGTCATCAAGACTCCAATATCACCGATATTATCTGTGGCAACAACTCTCATTGTATGCTGATTACCCTTTGAATCTTCAAAAATCATATTCTGCTCAAATGTGATATTGTGAGCAGCCGTGAAGACGACATTCTTATTCATAGCTACAAAACCATAGCCTAAAATCTCATTGGTTTGTGTTTTCAATATTCCGATTCTCGAATCTGAAATTGTGCTTTTAGATTGGGAATTTGCAACTAAAAAAGTAAATATTATTAAAATACTTAAAGCGTATCTCATGCTGTTTCAACATTTTGTTCAAAATACAAATGTACATATTCGATTATTATTAATATGTTTTTTCTTAATGTATTCTTAAGCAATTTTTTTTATGGTTAATCTGAATATTTTGAGCGTACTTGTTGAATAAAGTTTCACGCCATGAATAACATCCATGTTTATATATTCATTTTGCTTTCATTCGTTTTCATTTCAAATAGCGCACTATGTCAACCAAATACAAGAACAAATGAGATTTCAACTACCCAAAATGAATTAGTTGGACCTGCAGTGGCCTCAATAGAAGATGTCTCCTGGATTGAAGGTCAATGGAAGGGAAAAGCATTCGGTGGCGAAGTTGAAGAAATATGGTCAGCACCTGACGGAGGAGCGATGATGGGAATGTTCAGGCTAATCAATGATGATCAACCTACTTTTTACAAACTTATGGTTATCAGAGAAATTAATAACTCTCTCATTTTACAATTGAAACACTTTCATAAAGACATGAAAGGATGGGAAGAAAAAGACAAGACTATAGATTTCCATTAATCAAAATGGAGAAAGACAAAATATGGTTTGACGATCTGACTTTTGAGCGTATCAGTGATAAAAAAATGATTGTGAACGTGATCATTGGCGAAAAAGAGCCAGAAGGAGTCGATTTCGTCTACTATCGTCAGTAAGAAGACACAACAAATCCCTTGTTTAATCATTTAGTAATAGAAACATACTTAAATGAAATTATTACCCTTTTTTTTTCTACTATTCTCACTTGCAAATTGTAATTCTCAAAGTGGGAAGCAACTTCAAGAAGCACCAGCTAAAGTACTATCGGATGATCTTAGCAAGGCTTATTTTGCCAGTGGATGCTTTTGGTGTGTCGAAATCATTTTCGAAAGCGTCAAAGGAGTAGAGGAAGTGATATCAGGATATTCTGGGGGTCAGACTAAAAACCCAACTTATAGAGAAGTGGGATCGGGTACTACAGGTCATGCTGAAGCAGTAGAAATATACTATGATGACCAAATTGTGAGTTTTGAGACTTTAGTAGAAGTGTATTATGGCTCACAAGATCCAACAACATTTGGACAAAAGCCTGATTTTGGGAGTGCTTATAGATCTATGATCTATTTTCAAAATGAAGAAGAAAAAGCTATCTCTGAAAAATGGAAAGCTAAAATCGCTCCTGAATATGATAAGCCAATTGTCACCGAGATTGTTCCATTTGAGGCATTTTGGGATGCTGAAGATTATCATCAAGATTACGAAAGAAAAAATCCAAATCAGCCTTATGTGAGAGGTGTATCTATTCCGAGATTAAAAAAATTTCAAGCCAAGTTTCCACAGCTTTTGAAATAATAAATTGATTCTTATGTCTATTATGTTTCCAAGTCTTGGACTGTTAATGTCATGGGTCGAAATATTTATTATTCTTCTTACTTCAAAGCAATGAAGCCTTTTTGATACAGAACTATAATAGATCTGATTAAAACAGAATGCCCATTATTTTTTAATCAAAAACATTTCTCCCTGTTTCGGTATATGATATCTTTCTTTCAGTGAATTAGATAACCTGAGCTTTACCTCATCTTGATAGGCCTTTGCCCAAAATCTATTAGATTCTGTTATTTCAGCAGTGCTGTGATGTTGTGGAAAAATATAATCAGGATCTAATGTATTGATCAATATTATTGATCTGTCTATGTACATATTGTGTTCTGTAGGTGAAAAAAAGAGGACATCTATATCTTTCAGAAAAAGATGATCTTCGAGCAGATAAGAATCTCCTGGCTGTAAAAACCGTATTCCATCTACATTGATGACATAACCACAATCTTTAAGGTTGGCTTCATAGTAAATCGCAAAATTAGCATTTCCATGAATGGCCCTCAAAGGTTCTACTTGAACTCCCATAATCTGAAATGGCTCCCTTGGGGACGCTACTTTTATTCTTTCCTTTGGCAATTTCAATTCCTCAGCAATAGTTACACAACTCTCTGGAATCACAAACATACAATCAGAATGTTCTGCGAGATATGCTGAAGTTGACCTACTGAAATGATCACGGTGACCATGAGTGATAAAAGAAATATCTATCAGCTCAGAGAACTCTTTATTGGTAATCGAAGATGGCTTAGTTCGCAGTCTATAATCTAAAAGTATATCCGTGGAGATTACTAGCCCTTCAGACTTTATTATCCATCCATTATGACCTGCCCACCACAGACCTATCCCCTCATTATGATCTCTAATTTGTTCAAATAGACTTTTGGATTGAGCTTCCAAAAGTGCTATTTGGCATAAAACAAAGAATATGACTAAATATATTCTCATTGGTTAGTCTTGAAGTATAAATAGATAAAAATTACATTAAAGCTATAAACATTCGTATTACTCCAGCATGAATCCTTTATTAGGGAATCGCAGATTGAAAATATATGCACAAAACAGCACTTCATTTAACTAATGGAGAATGTTTAAAAACCCAGTACTCCTGAGAAGAAGGTAAGTCAGATCGCGTTATTTCTTTTTTGTTTCCTTCCAGCTTAATTACATTTTGACGAACACCTATATATTTATCTATTGTCTCGAGGTTTTTAGGTTTATCTGGAGTAGGTTCTAAATCTGTAATTTTGTAATGCATCGGTATTATAACTTTAGGATTGATACGATTAATAACTTCGGCTGTTTCGTCTGCTTTTAGAATGTGATAGGAATCATCAATAGGCAACATTAAAACATCTATATCGGTAAGCTGCTCAGCTAAAGCATCATTAATTGGTTCATTATCACCCCAATGAGCAATTCTTAAATCAGCAACTTCAAAAATAAAAATGGTGTTCTTTTGATCAAATTCATAACCATATGGTTCACAATGCTTTCCTTTTATCCCTTGAATTCTAAAGTTGCCAATTTCGTAGTTTCCAGGGTCTTGATAAAATGCAATTTCACTTTCCCAGTAAGGCTTCAAGTCTCTGAATAACCCTCCATCATGATCGTAGTGTGGATGTGTACTAAAAATTGCATCTGCCTTTATGTTTCTCGGAAAGGTGTAACTGATCCATACAGAATCTGCAAAAGGATCCAGAAGCAAAGTGTGATCTCTATAAGTCAATAAAAAGCTAGCATGAGCAATATATTCGATTTTGAGCTGCTCTTTAGAATTTGCCATTTTTTTTACATCAGAAACAGAAGAAGAATTAGACGAGTGACAAGAAAATAGCAATATGCAAAAGCAACTCGATAAAGAGAGCCAAAAAATAGGAGTCTTTGCTTTATCTAAACTCATAATGTGTTTATTGGGAATTTTAATTAGAATTGTTGAATCTATCATTTTCCATTGATTTATGAATTCATAATTCAAAGATTTAAAGCAAACAGAATCAAACTAAGGATAAATAAGATTAGAATCTCTATTCTTTAACTTTCATGTTCTCTTCCCTTAACCAATACAATAGCCATGGTACATTATAAATATGAGTCCATCCAAAGACTCTTAAACCTTCGGTCACACTCCAATTCACACCAAATCTAGAAGGCTTAGAAAAGTCTCCTTTATTTGGCAAATGACTTACTGAATGCAAAGCTTCTGCGATCATGCCTTGACTTCCAAGTTCAGCAAAGCTTTTGTTCAATTTATCAGTTTTCATTTGCTCAGACCGGATTCTTGCTTCATTCAAAAAACTAGGCTCCCCAGTAAATTCGTATCCTATTAAAAGGCTATGAATGGATGAAAAAAATGACTCATAGTCGTGATTATAAGGTGGAATATCTCTGATAGCTCTTGCATGTCTTATCAATGATTGACGCACTCTTTCTTCTCCTGTAAGCTGATAATACTTGTATAATCCATGAGAAGCATATATTTGACTGTATCCATATCTATCTATCACTAAGGCATCGTACTGATCTGGTCCATTCTGCAATGCTATGATCCTGTCTACCCGTTCTCTTAGATCTTCTAGATATCTTTGATCTTTTGTCGCATCCCAAGCTTCGACTAGATTCCATATAGCTAAATACAACCGCCTTCCTGTGAGGTCATGATCTCCCCAAATTCGTCTTATGTATGAGTCCGCGGTAAGTCGGGCAATATCAAGCCCTCTATGATATCCTGTGAGGTAGTAAGAAGCAACCCACCCTTCAAGCCATACATGAGCACTAAGGATCGCCGACCAATGCTGATTAGCATGTCTTCTTCCTACTCCTAAATACGGTGTTGCTTGATCCTGGTCACTTTGATTTTGCCACCAATCCAAAGATGGATTTGTATCACCATAGTATTTTGGGTTTGTAGGCCAATGTATATTATCGACATCCATCGTATGTCTGCTCATCGCCTCTCCTGCTTTATAATATTTCGGATCTCCAGTTCGCATAAACTGAATCCAATATTGGAAATCTACTGCGGGCTCATTATTCACCCATCGAAACCAATCTCCGCGACCATATCTATTTTTATGATCACCATAGTCAAACATGCCGTACCATGGTTCCCAATGCTGATTGTAAATGTTCCAATCAAATTTGTACTCTAATGACCTCTCTAATTCAGAATAACTGTTTGACTCAGGTGAGAATCTACCATACACCATACTATTGCTATATGTCTCCGGTGCAGCGTGAGGTACGGGAGGATTAATGACATAATCTAATGTTCTTTTTAATCCGTCATTATTCTCATTGGCATCATGAAAGTATACCACCATTTCACTCGTTTTAGTCACTCCTTGTGCCATATTAGCTACCATCTGTTGATCTCTTCTACCACTGCTGCGTGCAAAGCTCATTGGATCAGCTTTTGGCGACCACGTAAAGGCAGTACAACTACTATTTTCAATATCAACATTTATCTCTTTAGGATATTCCTCGATGAAATTTTTAATGCCTATGCCTATACCCCACTTCCCGTCAGAGATGTCAGACCAGCCTTGGACTTTGTCGACACTTTTATGTTCTTTTAGATTATCTGAAATGACACCATTAAAACCGTCGATCCTTGAATCTTCTGTAGAGTTGGGTACAGGTGGTATACGATCAGGTTTTGGGCCATTTTGAAATACATAAATATTTTTTTGATCAATGATCTCTGTGTTAAAAAGTTGAGGATCCTTAGCATTATACCATTCACCTTGCAAATATCCAGATTTAAAAATTTTCTGTCCAGAGAGATTATAATCTAGAGTTATTCCTGTTGACTTTATTCGGTCGTCTGGCTCTAACCATCCCTTATCATCGCTTTCGTTATCAGGTTTCATAAGACCGTCTGAAAGCGCTACCATCATATGTTCACCTTCTACTGCAGTATGTTTATCAGGATTGCCTGTATAGGTTATGGTATGATAAACTTTAATGTAGGATTTACCCGCATATACATGTATTCTGATTGTAAAAGGAGAAGCATTGTTATTTTCATCATTATATTCATACTCGCCTTCGATACGAAGAATACTATGCAGTGGGCCCGAACCTTTTTCTTTCACAGTTCGAAGTATATGCGCAGTTGAGAGATCTATTCCCTTATCATCTAGAATATCAAGAAAAGACCCCCTATTGTTTTTACTAGTTGCAATAGTATCATTGGCATCATATCCATTTCCTTCTAAATCCAACATGACATCATCAATAAATCCACCTGTACGTTTATT
Organism: Saprospiraceae bacterium UBA7328; assembly: GCA_002471345.1. Lineage (GTDB taxonomy): Bacteria > Bacteroidota > Bacteroidia > Chitinophagales > Saprospiraceae > UBA7328. The sequence goes on along the minus strand of DKPS01000012.1, from coordinate 26,447 downwards.
GACTGTAAATCTGAGCAAACCTGTTTCCACTATTGCCGGTTGACCTCGTCTTTGTCCATTTTTAATTTTTACACGATGACCTTGTATCTGTGCCCTCTGTATCTCAGGACCATATTCTAAAGTATAATTATCTCCTTCTTCTGCAAAGAAGAAAACCCAAATCCATTTAGTACTGTAATCTACTGGCTCCCATGTTGTTACCTGTGTGATCTGAGAAGGTATTTCATTTCCTTCACTATTCAGAACTCGTGCATGATCTGGAGACAGAAGTTCTCCTTTTTTAAAAGGTATACCAAGAGTAATAGGAGCACCATCTAGGTGCTGTTCTATCTTTATAGGTATTTTGGTAGAAGCGGCTAGGACAAATGGAACAATTATTAATACTATAGTGATACAAATACTTTTACCCATTCCCGTCATTTTTGTTATTTCCCAAATTATCAAGAAACAATGCTGCTGCTCCCAATACGGGTATGTCCAAGTTTTCAGAAACCTCAATTTTGAAATTCTCACGAATTGGAGTGTAGGCAAAATCTGCTAAGACATTTGCCACTTCATCTTTAAAATAGGTATATGATTTACTTACTGAGCCTCCCAGAATTATACCTTCTGGATCGTAAGCATACATTATCGCCGATATAGCATTTCCAACATGCTTGCCAAATTTCTTAAATGCCTTTATGGCTTTTTGATGTCCTGACGCTGCCATTACTGCCATTTCCTCACCTTTCAAATTATAGTTTCTTGTGAAATACCTTCCGGTACAATAATACTCGTAAAAGTGTTTTTTGTAAGGCATCATCCCAAATTCTCCACTTCCACAATTAATACCATTATAGAGCTTATGATTAATTATGATTCCTCCTGCCATACCTGTCCCCATTATCAATCCAATAAAGTTTTTATATTTTTTTCCATGTCCAAAATACTTTTCACCAATTGCGAAGCAGTTTGCATCATTGTTCAAGTAGACAGGAACCTTAAATTCATTTTCGAGTATGGCTTTCAGATGTACTTCTTTCCAAGATTGAATATTTGAAACATCATAGACAATACCTTTTTGAATATCACAAACACTAGGTATCCCTAGTCCAATTCCTTGTATACCATCATTCCAAACTTCTTTGATGGCTGATTTTAATTCTGACAAAACTTCTTGTTCCGTACCTGAAGCATCAATATTTACTTTATGCTGATTTTTTATTTTTCCCCCACTAAGAACATCATTATCAATCTCCGCCACATGTACCTTAGTACCTCCTAAATCAACTCCTATAATTTTGATTTCACTATGTTGTGAATTCATTCTTTGGTCTTTTTTTGAAGAGAACTTGTCATTAATTGATTGGTAATTAGTGGTTTTGACCAAAATCCAATACTCATAATATATCCCAATGAGATAAAGAGAAATAACATTCCAATTCTCAATCCGAAGACATCACCTAATGAGCCAACGATTAACGGTAAAACGGCTCCTCCGGCAATACCAGTCACTAATGTTCCAGATAGTGAACCATGATTATTTGTCACAGAATTAAGAGCCAATGATATTATTATCGACCACATTACTGAAGCAAAAAATCCAACCATAGGAAAAGAGATTAGGGCAATACTTTTACTTCCAAACAAAGCTAAAATGAGAGAGACTATAGCTGCTCCTGAAAACCCAATCAGCACTTTTCTACTGTCCATGACCTTGAGAAGCACGAGTCCTAATATAGTTCCTGCTGTCATGAGCCCCCAAAACAATGCTACAGTTCGAGCACCAGTGGTCTGTGGGTCCACTTCATGATAAGTTTGAAGAAATTCTGAAATCCAATTGGCTACACCTTGCTCTGACCCTACATAGCAAAACACGGCCAAAAAGTACATCCAAACCATGGGTTTTTTGAGTAACATCACATGAGTATTCATTGCTCCCACTTTCTCATCATCTTTTCTTTCTACTGATGGAAAAGAGGTCAAGCCTATGACTAAGACCATGATAAGCGATACCCCAGCAAAGACCCAATACAATGATATCCAAGGTAATTCAGAAGGGACAAGACTACTCATAGAATCTAAAAACCAAGATGACGTATTGCCTGCTTTAAGATTAAGAACGAGATATGAGTAAACCAATGGGCTCAAAAATGAAGCAAGACCAAAGAACAATTGTCCAATTACTGATGTGAATGCGAAATGCTCTTCACCACCAGCAATCCTCAACAATGGATTAATTGCTACTTGTAACATTGCCATGCCTGAACCAATTAGGAACAATGAAACGATATACATCGCATAAGTAGGATTTGAGGCAAAAATAAACGCCCCTAAACTGCTTAGCAGAAAAGCAATTACCATCACAGTTTTTTCTCCCAATCTCTCAACCATTACTCCACTAGGTATAGACATGACTCCATATGCAATGAAAAAAGCAAATGGAAGCACTGCGACCATCGTTAGACTGAGGTCATAACTATCTATGATATCAGGCACTAATGGGCCTATAATATTTGTCAAAAAAGAGATGACAAAGAATGTGAGGATGATAAGTCCTACAATAAAAAAATTACGTTTCATCTATTGAGGCTTTTTTCTAAGGTTTGTTTACAGGCTGCTTGAACATTGGAAAGAATTTTAATAGGTCAGCTTGTGATGGCTGCATTCCATATTCAGCAATTTCAAAAGCCTCCGTATATTTTATTTCTTTTGCTTCTTCTTCACCATACCATTTTTCTAAAGAAGCTTTTCTTTCTGGTGACATTTTCCCTGGATTCCTTTTTACTCTTTTTGAAAGCCACTCCCTTTTTGCTTTATCACCTTTTGGCACTTTTGCCACACTCGCATCACCACCATTTGTCCAAGGGCCCCATTCATACATCTGTGAGTAATGAGCATCCATGGCATCTACCTTCTTTTCTATAACCTTATCAATAGCTACAACTAAATCTGGAGTATGTGGATACGGTTTTTGAAAGCGATCTTGCATGTATAAGAACAATGGATTCTTGTTAAGCGGTGGAGTATCTGGACATACATTTGGTACAATGACCATATATGATGCATCCATTACGACCTTTCCTGCATTTCTATGATCAGGATGATAATCATTTGACCTAAGCCCTAAAACGATGTCTGCATCCCAATTCCTAATTGCCCTGATCACTTGATGTCTGACATGCAAGGTAGGCATCAGTTCTCCATCGTGATTGTCTAATGTCTCATACTCAGCTATACCTAACCTTCTACCTGCTTCGGCAGCTTCTTCTCTTCTACGGTTACCAAGCGCTCCTCCTCCTTGAGATTGATGACCTGCATCACCACTTGTCAAAGCTAAGAATTTTACATTATGTCCCATCTCTGCAAAAAGAGCAGCTGTGCCTCCAAACTTAGAATCACAATCATCGGGATGTGCCCCAATAGCGATGATATTCAATGGTTTAGACTGTCCAAACAACATTGCTGCTGACATTAACAGTACTATTGGAATTAAGTAAATATTTTTCATTCTCTATGATTTAGTAAATATTTTCAAATTGTTCTGTTTGTGTAAAATAGCCCACAGCTTTATCTGTGGGCTAATAATTGTATGTATGAAAACGTATGAAATTCTTAGTACCCTGGATTTTGAGTGAAATTCGTATTCAAATCCAGTTCTCTCTGTGGAATGGCAAATAGTAATTTCCCATTTACAGATTTCCCCTGTGCTGCCATTACACTTTCAGCTACTCCAAATCTTAATAAATCGGCCCATCTATGATTCTCAAAAGCCAACTCTACCCTTCTCTCATGAAGCAACTTCTCGTTAAAAGAACCTGGAGTACTACTATCAATTCCACTTAATCCCGCTCTGGTTCTTACCTGATTTATAAGATCGTAACCTTCAGAACCTTCACCAACAGCCTCCGCTAACATCAAAAGTACATCAGCATATCTAAATACCACCCAATTATTAGGAGCATCGTCATCACTGAAAGAATTAGTCGACCCATATTTTAAGGTCCAAGGACTAATCTCAGTCAATCCATCTATTAAATTTAATCTGGAATCACCCTCTTCATATTCAGCAATTAAATCTGCTTCAGGAATATTTCTCTGCCCAGAGGTAACAGCTGCTGCAAGGTCACCATTAAACTGATTAGTGAAATTATTTCCTTGATCACCAAAACCACCTTCAAACTCCACTTCAAATATGGATTCAGAATTGTGTTCATTTTCCACTCCCCAGAGATTAGCGAATTCACTTACCAAGCTATAACCACCAGAAACAACTTGTCTCAAAGCAGCAGCGGCATTGGTATCATCACCAATGGTAAGGTATACTCTGCCTAACAACGTATTGGCAGCTCCTTTAGTAGCTCTACCTACATCGCTTCCGCTATAACTTGATGGCAGACTGGCAGCAGCACTAGTCAGATCATTAATAATATGATTAAATACTACATCTTGACTTACTTGGACATGCTCTAATCCTTCATCTACCGAAGCTGTTTCTGTTAGTACTAATGGAATATTGCCAAACCCAACTGCTAAATGATAATAATAAAGAGATCTAAGAAATAATGCTTCCCCTTTGTATTGAGATTTCAATCCAGCGTCCATATCCACCGCGTCTATTCTGCTTAGAACTATATTAGCTCTTGAAATTCCTAAATAAGAATCATTCCAGGCAGCTTCAGTTATATCACTTGTAGAGATATCAGTAAACTTATCGAACACAGTTATTTCTTCAGCCAACCCAGTTCCATCCCAAAAAGTATTGTCTGACCGTAACTCTTGAAGGACCCAATAACTTTGGTTATAACATCCATCAGCTTTTAATGAATTGTAAATTGCACTTACTGCTACTTCCATATCAGATGCAGTATTATAGAAATTTCCAGCATTCCTTTGAGAAATTGGAGCAAGATCAGTAAAGCTCTCTGAACAAGACATCAATCCAGAAAAGATTATTATTGATATTATATATTTATTTTTCATTTCAAATATTTTTATAATGAATAATATTAAAATGAGGCATTGACGCCAAAAGTCATTACTCTGGATAATGGATATGCACCATAATCTTCTCCCTGTACATTAACATTATCATCATTATTATTCACCTCAGGATTGAATCCTAAATAGTCAGTAAACGTGATTAGATTAGTACCTGACACATAAAGTCTTAAACTAGAGAATACATCTCCTAAAGCAGACTGAGGAAAATTATAAGCCATTGTCACATTTCTTAATCTGATGTATGAAGCATCTTCTACTTGATAATTAGATGGCCTGTTGTTGCTGTTTCCAGTTTGCCGGTTAGCTCTAGGAATTTCTCCATTACCAGGATCAGAAGGAGACCTCCATCTGTTCACCCAGTCAGCATAACTATTATAATTGGCTTCTCCATTACCCATGTGCCTTCTCGTTAAGTTAAGAACTTCTGCTCCTTCTACACCTTGGATTAGAAAGCTCAGACTTACATTTTCATATGAGAAAGTATTCGTAATACCATATGTAAAATCAGGTAAATAATTACCTACAGTTGTTCTATCAGAAGCATTGATCACACCATCATTATTAATATCCTTCCATCTAAAATCTCCAGGTCTTGGCGTTGCAATCTGATCTGTAGGCCCTGCATCTATTTCCGCCTGAGATTGATATATTCCATCAGTCTGATATCCAAAATAACTTCCTATTGGTTCGCCAATCTGAGTGATGTGACGGTTTCCTGCACCGCCTGAACTTAATATTGGATCACCAGATGGGCCTAGTTTCGTAACTTCATTATCAATTGTAGAAAAATTCAAATCAGTAGTCCATCTCAATTTCCCAGTAGTATTTCTACTTGTTATCTGAAGTTCAATTCCCTTATTTACGACTTCACCTATGTTAGTTAAGGCGTTAGTAAATCCTAAAGCAGCCGGCACTTGTACAGCTAACAACAAATCTGTTGTCGTACTTTTAAAATATTCAACTGTACCGTAAATCCTATCTTCTAAAAATCCAAAATCTAGTCCTATGTCATATGAACTTGTCTTCTCCCAACTCAAATCTTGATTGCTAATAGTAGAAGGAGAAATACCATTTGTCAGTGAGCCTCCGAATGTATAATTTGATTGACCTAGCAACCCTATAGACGCATAATTTGGAATGAGGAAGTTTCCTGTTTTCCCCCAACTGGCCCTCAATTTCAAATCACTCAACCAATCAGCAGATTTGATATCATTTGAAATTCTCCAGCCTACTGATGCAGAAGGGAAGATACCTGTCTTATTGCCAGCTCCAAAGCGAGATGATTTATCCGATCTTATAGAGGCCGTTACTAAAAATCTGTCATTGTAATCATAATTAACTCTTGCTAACAATGAGAACAATGACCATTCTTCTTGCGCAGCAGTTCCTTGCACAACTTGACCACCACTTACAGTTGTAACCAAATCATCAGGAAAATTATCAGCAATGATGGTATTGATATCTATTTTCTCCTTTTGCGCTGTTACTCCTGCTACAGCATTAATGTTATGCTCTTCACCTATTTTGGTATTATAAGACAAAGTCTGCTCTGCTACCCAACTTACACTTTCAGACGAACTAGATTGTCCATAAGGTTCACCAGATGTAGCTGTTCTATATAGCAATGTATTTGCTCTATAGAAATTCCTCTTATAGTTATTGACATCGACTCCAACATAAGTCTTGAATGTCAAATTATCCATAAAATCAAACTTCAAATATCCGCTGCTGAATGTTCTGAATTGATTTAACTGATCATCTACAGCTTCGATAATAGCCAAAGGATTACTTGCTGAGGTCATGGATGAAGATTGGTCATCACTTGTTCTCAAATAACTTTGATTATCCAATTGATTCGGCGTGCCATCTGCATTTAATGGTCTTACAGTCGGAGAATGAATGATTCCAGAATAAACAATACCGGGAGGCCGAGCAAAGTAAGGAGAGCCTGCTGGCAGCTTATCCGATGAAGTATAAGATGGGTTCAAATTAAATCCTACTCTTAGTTTATTACTGATATCTGCTTGAATATTCATTCTAAAACTATATCTGTCAAAGCCGGACTTTTCGATAATTCCTTCTTGATTATAAAAATTACCTGCCAGATAATAACTCACATTATCCGCACCTCCAGAAACCGAAAGGTTATGACTTTGTAGCATAGCAGATCTAAACATTACATCTTGCCAATCCGTATCGGTTCCATCTGGGTTTTGAATATCATCCGCTATTCTCCAAGCTCCATTAGTTCTTACTGAATTAGGATCACTGGCACTTGCACCCTCTGGTCCATTCTGAAGATAGGCATTATTAGTCGCGTCTAGATTGTAGTCTATCAATTGAGCTGCATTCATTAAATCCAACTTATTAGCTACAGTCTGAGATCCAACATATGAATCATATGAAATGACAGGTTTACCCGTTTTGTTCCCTGTTTTAGTAGTAATCAGAATAACACCATTAGATCCTCTAGATCCATAAATTGAAGCAGCTGAGGCATCTTTTAATACTTGTATAGATTCTATATCGTTAGGACTAAGCGTTCCTAATGGATTTGCAGTTGGAGGTCTGAACCTTCCAGCTCCTCTTCTAAAGTTATCACCTTGTACTCCAAGATCCACATTCTTAGATACTGGGAATCCATCTATAACATAAAGTGGTTCGTTTCCTGCTGTGATAGAACCTACACCTCTGACTCTTACAGTAGGTCCTGCCCCTGGCTCTCCACTCGTTTCACTTACCTGGACACCTGCCATTTGACCTTGAATCGCATTTTCAAAATTAGTTACGGCAATATCAGATATCTGACTCGCAGAAATCGTTGTCACCGCACCTGTAATGTTTCTTTTCTGTTGTCGGCCATAACCCACCACTATTACTTCATCCAATGCACTTGCATCTTCTGACAAAGTGATATCGATTACTGTTCTACCATTGATTAATACTTCTTGAGTGGCATATCCCAAATATGCTACCACTAGTGTTGTTGCATTATCTGGAGCAGATAGAGAAAATGATCCATCAAGATCAGTTGCTGTACCCGTGGTTGTTCCTTTTACTTGAATAGTTGCACCAATTAATGGCAATCCATCTGGTCCTAATACCGTCCCACTAATTTCTATAACTTGATTTAGAGCTATTAATGACTCCGTGATGTTAAGAAATTGAGCTTTCTTTTCTGTACTTGTTTTTTGCAAACTAAGCTTACCCTTCTTTTCTAACTTCTCAATCTGCTTGAGTTTCCGCTCAAGTTTTTTAGCATTTTTGACTCCTTTTCTATTGGCCTCATGAATTACAAAATATTTAAGTCCAATAGCTCGATACTTAAAACCCGTACGATTGAGTAGTCTATCCACTGCATTTTCCAAGTCCTCACTTTCTTGAAAATCAAAAATAACTTCAATGTCCTTAAGCAGCTTTGTTTCATACGAAAATGCTATTTGATATCTCTTACTCATCTCATCCAAAACTTCGATAAGTTGACGAGTATCACTGTTTGATTCTGATTCTGCATGAGCTACTGGCAACCATGTTGTGAGCAGAATACAGAAAAGTAAAATCAGTTTAGGCGGTTTGTAGATTTTAGATAGTTTCATAGTTAAACACGTTTTTTGATAATGATTGTTTATGAATGCTTTTTGGTTATTCTACCCTATAGATATTTTCATGTTTCGTGATTTCAAGTTTGGTTACTTCTTTGAGTACTGCTATAGTGGTCTCAATGTTGTCAACTGGAATTCCTACAGTAAACTTTCGACTTAGATTGTCATCATTGACGACATCGAACTTTTGGCCATAGATGTCTTCTACTTTCTGTAGGATATGAATCAGAGAAATATTTTGCATACTTGTAAATCCATCTCTCCATACAATGGACCCATCCTTTTTAAAGTATTGTTTTTCTCTTTTTTTCGTTTGAAAAGAATAAGTGACGATATCACCTGGCTCCATTAACAATGTTTCTTTTTCTTCTTTCAGATCAAGCTTAACCTTACCTTCTTCAAGAATTACTTGAGTTTGATCATGTAGAGTATTTACATTGAAGGATGTACCAAGGACTTCTACGGCAAGATCAGAAGTAACCACTTGAAATTTTTGACCTGTTGTTTGCTTTTTCTCTACTTCAAAAAAAGCTTCACCTTTCAGATATACTTGACGATCACATGTATTACACCAGCTTTCTTGATAACTAAGCTCAGAGCCTGCATTTAATTCTACAGTTGATCCATCAGGCAATTGTACTGTTTTCGTTTCTGCATATGCTGTCGAAATTAGAACCAGCTGATCTTCAGATTGCCAATTCCAAGCATACCCACCTATTATTAAAATTGCCGCTGCCGCGGAAAGTCTTTTCAAAAATTTTCCTCTTCTAGAAATGATAGCAGTTTTTATCGTTTTTACATTTGTTGAGTTCTGCCTTATCTTAGAAATAGTCTTATCATATATCAGTTCTGAATGTTTGCTTTGTAAAGAAGGGCATTGTTGTATTTCCTCCCAAAGTCTTTGCATTACATCATCATAATGTTTGCCTTTTTCATCCTTGAAGAGATTCAAAAGAATAATGAGCTCAGTTTCAGTGCACTCGCTTCTGAAAAGCTTTTCTAATAATCTTTTCTGTGTATCCATATTATAGCAAGTCTCTTCGTTTTAAGAGTGTGTTATAGTAAGTGTTCCGAATAAAGCATTGAAAAGGATTACTCTAAGGTCATTTTTTTTTAAAAAGAATGCTTTTTAGCAAATAAATATCTACCATTGTAAAGACCAAAAGCTTTATCCAATGAAACATAAGGAGGCTTTTCATTTACTAAAAGTGAAAAATGGAGACATGAATAGTTTCCGTTGGATCTATGATGAATATCATGACAAGGTCTACCATTATTGTTTCAAATATATAAGACAGAAAGAAGTAGTTGATGAAATCACTGCCGACGTATTTGTGAAATTCTGGGAAAGGAGGGACCGATTAGAAAAGGGATTTTCTGCAAATGGACTGCTTTATAAAATAGCAAGAGACTATTGTATTGATCATCTACGCAAAACGGCCCGATCTAGAGAGCTAAGAGATTTATATCTAAGTCATTATAAAGAAAGTCTTTCTAATGCAATAGAAGAAGAAATACATTTTAAAGAGAGCTTAGAGGTGATTGGGAAAGTCATAAATACGATGCCTCCAAAAAGAAAACAAGTTTTTCAAATGCGTTATCAAAATCATATGACGAATGATCAAATAGCTAAGGAGTTAGATATCTCTCCCAATACCGTTAAAGCTCATTTAGCGAAAGCTTCGAACTTTGTAAGAAATTATCTTTTTACACATTCTGACGTCGTCTACATCTTTGTATTCATGTGTATATTATGGTTCACAGAGTCTTAATTAAGATTACAAAACCTCTGACAATGCGTCCGATCGTAATCTCAAAAGATAGGATGTTTGACTAATCAAAATTCAAATGCAGGTTCAATGAGAAGTTAACATATAAAATCACTTCAACTATTCTAATTCTCAATCCAAAACTTCAAAAAGCTCTACAGGGTTGGCTTTATTTTTCAAGGGTTTATTCCCTATGTTATTAGTATTCAAAACAGATTTTATTATCTCATTCATCAGTTCATTCACCAATATTTGACCATCCTCCGCAGCTGATTGCAACCTTTGCGAAGTATTAACCACATCTCCAAGAACGGTATAGTCTAGTCTTTTAAGTGAAGTAGACCCTATATTTCCTGATACCATTTCTCCACAATTTATTCCAATACTCACTTGAGGGGAATAGTTGAGTCCTAATGGGTTTGCTTCCATTTTCTCTATATCGTTTCTGATCGCTAATGCGCACTTGGCTGCATTGACTTCATGACCTTCACCTCTAAACACAGCCATTACAGCGTCTCCAATAAATTTATCTACATATCCATCATGATCTAAAATCTCTTTGACAATAACTTCGAAATAGGTATTCAAGAGATTGACGAGTTCATCAGGTTTAATCTGTTCACTTATAGAAGTGAATTTGCAGATATCTATAAATGAAACAGAGGCATTGATCAATTCATTTCCTGTAATAGCACTTTCAAATTCTTTGCCCGACATAAAATTAAGAACTGTATCATCTACGTACAGTTTCATAATATTATTCTCCTTCATTGCAGCAATTGTCCTTCTAAGTGAGTCGACATGATTCAAAGTTTTTTGAATTGTCAATTCGAGGTCTTCAAAGTCAATTGGTTTTGTTACGAAATCGAAAGCTCCCCTATTCATAGCCACTCTCAGGTTTTTCATATCACCATATGCTGATACAATTACCGTTTTTAGAAGTTCATTTCTTTCTTTGAGATTAGATAGCAAGGTTAAACCATCCATTTCTGGCATATTGATGTCGCTCAAGACGATATCAATGTCATGATTAGCATCTATGGCCTCAAGAGCTTCCCGTCCATTTAAAGCAAAAAGAAAGCTGTATTCTTCAGCTCTAATTTTTTTTCTAAACTTTTGTCTAATAAGATCTTGTAGATCTTTTTCATCATCTACTACTAAGATGCGCGCCATCCTAATTCAAGGTTTTAAGTTTTTCTTTTAATTGATTGAAGTCTAAAGGTTTAGTAAAGAATTCATCCGCCCCTAGAGATTCAGCAGTATTCATGTTACTCTGATCTCCATAAGCTGATATCATCATGACTACTGGAGGGGGGACAACATATTTCTTTTTCAAGTATTCTAAAAGCTCAAGACCACTCATTCCAGGCATATTGATATCTGAAAGAATCAAATCAGCTTTTATCTCCATATTATTCAAAGTATCAATAGCTTCTTGGCCTGACAAGGCAAATTCCAACCTCATCTCTCCATTCCTTATCTCTTTTCGGAATCGTTGTTTGAAGAGCATTTGCACGTCCTCCTCGTCATCTACTATTAGTATTTTCATTGGTTCTTTATTAATTGGTAATTAAGATTATTTTTCTCCTACAGGTAATTTAACAATAAATTTCGTTCCGTTTCCATTTTTCGATTCCACATTCAATTCTCCTCCATGTGCTTTCACAATATCATAACTCAAGGACAGCCCTAATCCAGTACCTTGCCCTGTTGGTTTAGTAGTGAAAAATGGTTCGAATATTTTGTCTCGAATTTCATCATTAATTACATAGCCATTATCCTCTACTATAATTTCAATGAACCTATTTTTATCATTCCTAGTTCCAGAGTGACTTATTGTAGAAACCGTAACGGCAGGTTTAAATTCATTGTTTTCACTTTGCTCCTTTTTATTCATTACAGCATGAAAAGCATTAGTTATGAGATTTAAAAACACTCTCCCTATATCCTGTGGAATCACCTTAATCAAAGTCATGGTTTTGTCATAGTTCGTTATCATCTCAGCATTAAATTTAGTATCCCTTGCTCTCAGACCATGATATGCATCTTTTGGCTGCAGTTATTACTTAATCCATTGTCATCTTCTACCGTCCAAGTTACCGTTGTTTCTCCTAATGGGTAAACTGTTAATCCATCATTGTAAACTGTATCTGCTCCACAATTATCTGAGGTCAGAGAATTTTCTATATCTACTCCACTTACTGCACACTCTCCTGATGTCACATAATAAGTAGTGTCTGATGGACATGTGATACTTGGAGCTATGTTGTCTGTTACTTCTACTACTTGAATACAAGTATTGGTATTGCCTGAGTTGTCTTCTGCTGTCCAGGATACTTCTGTGATTCCTAGTGGATATGTTGATAGCGCATTGTTACTTTTATCAACTAAGGTGCAATTGTCTGTGATGGTTGGTATTGCTAATGTTAAGCCACTTCCTGTACACAAGCCTACATCTACATTTACTTTTAAAGTGTCTGCACATACAAGAACAGGTTGGATTGTATCTAATACTGTAATCTTTTGGTTGCAGTTATTGCTTAATCCATTGTCATCTTCTACTGTCCACATTACTGTGATCTCTCCTAATGGATAAACTGTTAATCCATCATTGTATACTGTGTCAACTCCACAATTATCTGAGGTCAGAGCATTTCCTATATCTACTCCACTAATTGAACAGGATACTGATGACACATAATAAGTGGTGTCTGATGGGCAGGTAATGCTCGGAGCTATGTTATCTGTTACTTCTACTACTTGAATACAAGTGTTGGAATTGCCTGAGTTGTCTTCTGCTGTCCAGGTGACTTCTGTAATTCCAAGTGGATAGGTTGATGGTGCATTGTTGCTGGTATCGACTAATGTGCAATTGTCTGTGATGGTTGGGATGGTTAGAGTCAATCCACTTGCTGCACACAAGCCTACATCTACATTCACTTTTAAAGTATCAGCACATACCAGAACTGGTTGGATCGTATCAATTACTGTTATCTTTTGGCTACAGTTATTACTCAAGCCATTGTCATCTTCTACTGTCCACATTACTGTGGCCTCTCCTAATGGATAAACTGTTAATCCATCATTGTAAACTGTATCTACTCCACAATTATCTGAGGTCAGAGAATTTCCTATATCTACTCCACTTACTGCACACTCTCCTGATGTCACATAATAAGTGGTGTCTGATGGACAGGTAATACTCGGAGCTATGTTATCTGTTACTTCTACTACTTGAATACAAGTGTTGGTATTGCCTGAGTTGTCTTCTGCTGTCCAGGTGACTTCTGTGATGCCAAGTGGGTATATCGCTGATTCATTATTACTTGTATCTACTAATGTGCAATTGTCTGTGATGGTTGGGATGCTTAAGATCAATCCACTTGCTGTACACAAGCCTCCATCTACATTTACTTTTAAGGTATCTGCACATACTAGAACTGGTTGGATGGTATCTAATACTGTGATCTTTTGACTGCAGTTATTGCTTAATTCATTGTCATCTTCTAACGTCCACAGAACTGTGGTTTCTCCTAGTGGGTATATTGTCAGTCCATCATTGTATACCGTATCTACTCCACAATTATCTGAGGTCAGAGCATTTCCTATATCTACTCCACTTACTGTACACTCTACTGATGTCACATAATAAGTGGTGTCTGATGGACAAGTAATGCTCGGAACTATGTTATCTGTTACTTCTACTATTTGAATGCATGTATTGGTGTTTCCTGAGTTGTCTGCTGCAGCCCAAGTTACTTCTGTAATTCCTAATGGATATGAAGCTAATTCATTATTACTTGTATCTACAACAATGCAATTGTCTGTGATGGTTGGTGTGGCTAATGTAAATCCACTAGCTGTACACAAGCCTCCATGTACATTTACTTTTAAGGTGTCTGCACAGACCAGAACTGGCTGGATGGTATCTAATAAAGTGATCTTTTGGTTGCAGTTATTGCTTAATCCATTCTCATCTTCTACTGTCCAAGTTACCGTTGTTTCTCCTAATGGGTAAACTGTTAATCCATCATTATATACTGTATCTACTCCACAATTATCTGAGGTCAGAGCATTTCCTATATCTACTCCACTTACTGTACACTCTACTGATGACACATAATAAGTGGTGTCTGTTGGACAAGTAATGCTCGGAGCTATGTTATCTTTTACTTCTACTACCTGAATACAAGTATTTGTATTGCCAGAGTTGTCCTCTGCTGTCCAGGTGACTTCTGTAATGCCAAGTGGGTATATCGCTGATTCATTGTTACTTGTATCTACTAATGTGCAATTGTCTGTGATGGTTGGGATTGCTAATGTTAAGCTACTTGCTGTACACAAGCCTCCATCTACATTAACTTTTAAGGTATCTGCACAGACCAGAGCTGGTTGGATCTTATCTAATACAGTGATCTTTTGACTGCAGGTAGCGGTATTTCCTGAGTTATCTTCTACTGTCCACAATACTGTGGTCTCTTCCAATGGATAGGTGCCTAAACCATCATTGTCCACACTACTAATTCCACAATTATCTGAGGTGATTGCACTACCAATACTTACTCCACTTACTGTGCATGATCCTGATGATACATTGTAGGTTGTATCTGATGGACAACTTATGATAGGATCAATATTATCTACTACTTCTATTACTTGTGTGCAGGTAGCAGTATTTCCTGAGTTATCTTCTACTGTCCAAAAAACGGTGGTCTCTTCCAATGGGTATGTGGCTAAACCATCATTATCCACACTACTAATTCCACAATTATCTGAGGTGGTTGCACTACCGATACTTACTCCACTGACAGTGCATGATCCTGATGACACATAATAAGTTGTATCTGATGGACAAGAAATGGTTGGAGAAGTATTATCTGAAATAGTAATTGTACTTGTGCATTGATCGGTGTTGCCTTCGTCATCAGTTACCGTCAATGTAACTATTGTCATGCCTACCTCACTGCAATCAAATGAAGGTTTTGACAGAGAAAGTGAAAGGTCGTTGTCACAATTGTCAGATGAGTTGTTGTCAACTGAATTAGGGTCAACTGTGATAGATCCTCTTGCATCCAATGAAACTGAAACATCTTGACATATAGCCTCTGGCCCATCGACTTCTGAGGAGCCAAAAGAATAGGTAGGAGGGTTGCAACTATATTTGGCTAGAACAACATAATCCACATAAAAATCATAGCCTCCACGAACCATGATCCTATCAAAACCTGAATAATTACGACTGGTAATACTACTAGTTACTTGTGCTAGAGATTCTCCTTGATTATTAAAAAGCTCTCCTTCATTTTCATTATTAGCAGTACATCGTCTGAGTTCTGTTATTACAAATGTATCTCTGGGTATAATCGGATTTAAATTTACACTCGAGCTATTTCCTCCTCTAGCATTACTTCTTCTTTCAATCGCGAAATTACTCCCTGTATGTCCATTTCTGTTAATCCCATATCCATTATAACTACTATTTTCTACGCCATATCTATTCAATGAACAGCCA
Source organism: Saprospiraceae bacterium UBA7328 (assembly GCA_002471345.1). GTDB lineage: Bacteria > Bacteroidota > Bacteroidia > Chitinophagales > Saprospiraceae > UBA7328. The sequence goes on along the minus strand of DKPS01000012.1, from coordinate 10,581 downwards.
GCATTAGAATTCCCATCATTTGGTCGGACTTCCTTAGAGACTAAAACATAATCATTTAGAGAGAAATTTAAAGCGATTTCTGCACCATTAGGATCACATTCATTTTCTTTTTTCAATACGGATAGTCCTGCATACATCCCAGTAGAGAAATCACCACTTCCAGCATCTACTATACCAGCACTGGAGGTAAAGTCATTAAAGTATTCAAAAACGTTACTAGCATCCCCAGCAGATCCACATCCTCCATAATACATATATATAGTTGTACCAGTCGTTGGAATTGATGGTATTTCAACCCAAACTACTCCATTCGTTGCATTAAAAGTCTGTGTCCAATGCTCAATTACAGAGGTTTGATTACTTGATGTAAATTGAATATTTGAATAAGCGGAATTTATTTCAGGGCTCTTCGGTACTTGTAATTTAACCTGATAATCTGTCAGCAAAGTCGCCCCTCCATTTATTGTAATTGGAACCCTTTTTTCACAATCACATATCCAATTTGATTGTTTGTCAAAATATTCGGATGAGATTGAAAAATCTACTGATTTAACCAACTTCAAAACATTCGTATTGGGCTTATCAATAACGTAGTCGGTATAGTCGAAGGCCAAGAGGACAATAAGCCCAATGGCAATTATGACTTTAAATAAAACTGAAGTTTTGAAACTCATACAATTCATACTTCTTATAAGGTGGCTTATGCAACCTTATTAATCTGTTTTAGCTTCTCAATTAGAAATTGAATTGTCTTATTAAATGGACTTGAGGGGATGTTCAAAGTATAAGACTAATTACATATTACAAATATATATAATTTATAATCTATTGATAATGAATTAATTAAAAAATACAGATAAATAATTTTGCCCTGAATCGAAGAAAACTTCATATTTTTTCATCCCCAGCATTAAACCTTTCCATTATGAAGACATCTAACATTACGTCAGCCCTTACTTGAGAAGGCATTTTTAACATCTAAAAAACAATCAGTTATGACTCCGATTAACCATTTAACAAGCATTCTAGCTGCACTTTTATTGAGTGTTTCATTCACCACAGCACAAGAGAAACAATCTGGAATGCCTGGCGACAATTTCAGTTTGGAAGGAGCTCTGGAACTTTTTAAAACAGCTGAATCTCCCGAACACTTTGAAGAACTCTTAAACAAAGAAGATGGTCAGGTCAACAATCTTGACCTTAATGAAGATGGTGATATTGACTATATACGCGTTATTGATCACCTTGAAGAAGATGCCCATGCCATAACTTTACAAGTACCAATTGGTAAAAATGATGCCCAGGATATTGCTGTGATCGCAATAGAAAAAACAGGACAAGACAATGCCACACTTCAAATCATAGGTGATGAAGAAATTTATGGGGAGGAAGTTATCATTGAGCCCTTTGGTGAAGTGGGCTCAAGTGATGGAAAAGGAGGTCCATCGGCTGAATATACTGTGTCAAGAGTAGTTGTAAATGTCTGGTTCTGGCCATCTGTAAGATACATGTACAGACCCACATATAGAGCGTATGTCTCTCCATTTTCTTGGGGTTACTATCCAGGATGGTGGAGACCATGGAAGCCACTTTCATGGGCCTTTTATGGTCCAAGAGTATCTACATGGCGCATAGGATATAGAGTTACACCAACTCTAAGGCTTACAAGAGCACGCAGAATCTATACACCTCGAAGAACAACCTCTGTCACGGTAGTAAATAGATACAAAGTGAACAAAACCAATTACGTAGCAAAAAGAAAAACCGTAAGAACAACAAAAGGGATAAAAACGTCCTCTACCAATAATAAATCAATTGTAACTAAATCGAATAGAAAGGTCATTGCTAAAGATGGGAATCGTAAAACTGTTGTAGACAAAACTTCAAGAAAAGCCGTCGCCACTGATGGGAACAAGAAAGCTGTTGTGGATAGAAGTACAAGCCAGGCAGTAGGAACTAATGGAAAAACAAAAGTAGCAAGGAAGAAAAAAACGAAAACAACCAAAGTAAAGTCGAAGAATGGGAAGAAGGCTGTAAAAAAGACAAAAGTGAAAAAGAAAAAAGTGAAAAAGAAAAAGAATTAATGGTTGAATAGAGTCATTAGAAAGAGGCTTGACTTTGCCTATTTCTAGAGAAGCAGCCCAATTCAGTGCGATGTATTGATTTGGGCTTTTTTCTTTTCCAGATATAAGAATTTGAAAATGGACAGAAAGCTGTTCTATCATTTTGGATATAACTTGTATTTTGGTCACAAAGAGAAGACCTATGTCAAAAACCTTAAAATATAGAACTTGCCACTTATGCGAAGCAATGTGTGGTATTGAAATCGAACTACAAAACAATGAACCGATCAAAATACGAGGAGACAAAAAAGACCCTTTTAGTAGAGGCCATATTTGTCCAAAGGCAGTAGCACTTATTGATATTCATAAAGATCCAGACAGGCTTAAAAGACCTGTGAAGAAAACCCCGAATGGTTGGAAAAAAATAGACTGGCAAACCGCATTTGATGAAATATCTGAAAAAGTAGTCGATATTCAAAAACAATATAGCAAAGATGCCATTGCCATGTACAATGGCAATCCAACCATTCACAATTTAGGAGCCACCCTATTTGTACCTCAATTTCTCAGAGCATTAAAGACTAAAAATAGATTTTCAGCAACTTCTGTCGATCAATTATCACATCACTTGGCTGCCCATTATATGTTTGGCAATGGCATTATTCTTCCTGTTCCAGATATTGATCATACAGATTTTTGGCTGATCCTCGGTGGCAACCCCATGGTTTCTAATGGAAGTATTATGACTGCTCCGGACATTGGCAATAGAATGAAAGATATTATCAACCGTGACGGTAAAATAGTGGTGGTAGATCCAAGGTATACTGAAACTGCCGAGAGAGCAACGAAGCATCTTTTTATAAAACCAGGAACTGATGTTTGGCTTTTACTAGCCATGATTAACGAGGTTATTAATAATGGCTATGTAAACCTTGGCCATTTGGATAAAATGTTGGAGTCAAATACTATTTCAAAGATTAGTGAATTAGTTTCATTTTGTACAATAAAATTAGCTTCAGAACATACAGGAATTTCAGAGCGAAATATTAAACGATTGGCTCATTCATACGCTACTGCAAAATCTGCAGTCTGCTATGGAAGGTTAGGTGTATCAACCGTAAAATATGGAAGTCTCAGCCAATGGGCAGTAAATGCATTAAACATACTTACTGGAAACTTGGATAAAAAAGGAGGCGCTATGTTTCCAGCTCCTGCATTTGATAGTGTGGCAGGCAAACAAATGTCACCCAAATTTGGACGATGGAAAAGCAGAATTAGAAACCTTCCTGAATATGGGGGAGAATTGCCTTCTGCAACTTTAGCCGAAGAAATTTTAACTCCTGGAGAGGGACAGATTAAAGCACTATTTACAAATTGCGGTAACCCTGTTCTTTCTACTCCAAATGGTAAGCAACTGGATAAGGCATTAGACAGCTTAGAATTTATGGTTTCCATTGATATTTACATCAATGAGACAACATCCCATGCCGATTACATCTTACCTCCAGCAGCAGGCCTGGAAGTAGCCCACTTTGATATTGGATTTAACAATTTAGCCATACGAAACACAGTAAAGTATAGTGATCCAATAATTCCAAAAGAGGAAGGAACTCTATATGATTATCAAATTTTTCAAGGTCTTATAAAAGCCATTCAAAAAGATGTGTTACCTAAAGACCCCATTGCTCGTCAAAGTATGGAAATGATGTATCATATCACTCCTCAAATGATGCTAGACAAGGTGATGGGTACTGGAAGATATAATCTTACAGTTGATGAATTAAGGAAATACCCACATGGCATTGATTTAGGCGCCCTTACCCCTTGCATAGAAGAAAGAATTATTACTCCTGACAAGAAAATTGACCTTCTACCTAAAATCTATATTGAAGAAATTCAAAAAGTAAAAGAAGAAAAATTGACAGATCAAACCAAATTAGATCTTATTGGACGAAGACATCTTAGAAGCAATAACTCATGGATGCACAATAGTCATCGTCTTGTAAAAGGACCTAAAAGATGCACCGCTCTTATTCATCCGGACGATGCAGAAAAAAGAGGCATTTCGAATGGTGATGTAATCTCTGTCTCATCTAGAGTAGGTACCGTAGACCTACCCGCTGAGGTAACCAAAACAATAGCCAAAGGTGTTATAAGTATTCCTCATGGATGGGGGCACAATCGCAAAGGAGTGAAATTATCAGTAGCTCAAAAGCATGCTGGTGTTAGCTTAAATGACCTTACTGATGAAATGTTTGTAGAAGAGCTAACAGGAGTTACAGTTTTGAGTGCAATTCCAGTAGATGTCGTTCTATCTGCAGCTTCATAAGAATAAATAGGACGATTTCAAATCGACATAGTATAAAGTCTAATTTATGAATGTGAAAATCACATCTCGGGATACTCCTAAAAAAGATGAAGTCATTGAACTTTATGCTTCAAACCAATGGTCTTCAGCAAAGAAACCAGATCTACTTTATGATGGCTTGATTAATTCATCAATGCTAGTTACGGCAAGAATAAACAGCATGCTCGTGGGACTAGGGAATGCACTATCCGATGGACACTTAGTGGTGTATTATCCACACCTCTTAATTCACCCTGAATATCATAGAATGGGAATTGGCCAAAAGATAGTTGCCGAATTTCAAAAGACTTATAAAGATTTTCACCAGCAGATATTAGTAGCTGATGGAAAAGCAATTGATTTCTATGAAAAGTGTGGATTTGTAAAAGGTGGAGAGACTCAATCAATGTGGATCTATCAAGGAGATGAGCATTGATAAGCACACCAAATGGAAACCACTCAAGGTGAATTCAAAACAGGGCTAATGGTGTCCTTTCATTTTCAATGCTAATCTAATTCACCAGAGATTTTCTTCCTTTTTTTCTTTCAGATGATGTATTTTACTCAGAAACACATATATACTTCCTGTTAAGTTTGAGATACCTATTTATAAAAAACCCATTTAATTGAGGGACTTTTAAAATTAATTGAGGAAGCAACTAGAATCCAAAAAGTAAATGAAAATAGAACGAATAGATTTATACAAAGTCCCACCGAGGTGGCTGTTTCTAAAAATAACAACTGATACTGGTATATGTGGCTGGGGAGAACCTGTTGTAGAAGGGCGAGCCGAGACAGTAGCTGCTTGTGTAAGAGAGCTAGAAGCATACATATTGGGAAAGGATGCTCGGCGCATAGAAGATATATGGCAGATCATATATCGAGGAGGGTTCTATAGAGGAGGCCCTATTCTTATGAGTGCCTTATCAGGAATCGACCAAGCACTTTGGGATATTAAAGGAAAGGCCCTAAACGTACCAGTATATGATTTACTCGGTGGTGCTGTCAGAGACAAAATGAAAATGTATTGTTGGATTGGTGGCGACAATCCTAAGGTTATTTTGGAACAAGCACAAGAAAAGGTAAACCAAGGGTATAAGGTAGTGAAGATGAATGCTACAGGGGCAATGGAATGGATTTCGTCTGTAAAAGACGTTAAAAAAGTTGCACAGAACATTGCGCTACTTAGAAATGAATTTGGGCATGAACTTGACATCGGCTTGGATTTTCATGGAAGGGTCCACAAACCTATGGTAAAGAGGCTCATTGATGAAGTCGCTCCATTTGATCCGCTATTTATAGAAGAGCCCGTATTATCAGAAAATAATGATGCGCTCAAAGCTATTTACGACTACACTAGTATTCCCATTGCCACAGGTGAAAGACTTTATTCAAGATGGGATTTCAAGGAAATTCTACATCAAGGGGTTGTGGATATTATTCAACCAGATTTGAGTCATGCTGGAGGAATATCTGAGGCGAGACGAATAACGGCTATGGCTGAAGCATATGACGTAGCAGTAGCACCTCATTGTCCTTTAGGACCAATTTCATTAGCATCTGCATTGCATTTAGATTTCGTATCAATAAATGCTATAGTACAAGAGAGCAGTCTGTCTATCCATTACAATAAGAATTACGATCTCCTAGATTATATGCTCAACCCAGAAATATTTAACTTGCATGAAGGGTATATTAATCTGCTTACAGGTCCTGGATTAGGAGTTGAAATGAATGAAGAAAAGCTCAAAGAAGCAGCAAAAAAAGGTCACGACTGGAAGAACCCTATATGGAGAAATCAAGACGGAAGTTTTGCAGAATGGTAACTTTAAAAAACCTAAATAAGACCATTCATACTTCATTTTTTAAATAATGTCATTCTATCTAAATCAATAAAAAAAATCCGTTTCACTAATTTCTAAATGTTCAGAACTCAATTGAAGATTAATTTAAAAGGCACTATAAGGAAAATCAGAAGGCCTATCTGTCCACCCAATGTTTGAACTCCATTGTCCTATTTCGACTTACAATGAAGTCCACTCCACCATTGTTTCTGCCCAAATCTAATTTTAACCGTTGATTGAGATAAGGATGAATTTTATTTACAGAGTTGATATTAATAATTTGCTTCCTATTGATTTGAAAAAATATTTCTTCATCTAATTCTTGTTCTAGTTGGGCCACTGTCTGGGCATAAAGATGCCTCCTTCCATCAGTCATGTAAAGAAAAGTGAGACTATCTTCAGAATGAATAAAAGCAACGTTAGTGGCATTTACGAATTCAAAATGATTTCCTTTTTTAACCAAAAAACGATTTCTTGTAGATACATCATAAGACTTCATAAACTCCTTGATATCAGCAGTCTTACCATTCCCATTGTGCCCATTCTTTAATTTACTAACAGCTTGAGCCAAGTCATCCTTGATAATCGGCTTTAGTAAATAATCAATACTATTAAGCTTGAAAGCCTTTAAAGCATAATCATCATAGGCTGTGGTGAAAATAATCGGTGCATCTACTTCTACATGATTGAATATCTCAAAGCTCAGTCCATCTGAAAGTTGAATATCTAAAAATATCAAATCAACTTTTTCTTTGTGCTCATGCAACCAATTAATCGAATCTTCTACACTATCCAAATGCTGTATCAATTCCATTTCTGGCATGACATCCTTAGCTATTCCTGAGAGATATTCAAAAGCATTTATCTCGTCTTCTACTATGATTGTTCTCATTATTCTTTTTTAGGCATCTTGAGTATTAGAGATTGTTGATTTATAAATTAAAGGTATCCCTACCCTAAATTCAGTTTCAGATTTCTCCACTATTACCTCTTTATCTGTAAAATACGAATACCGCTTTGTGATATTCGCTAGACCAACACCTGTTGAACTCACTTGCTGAATTTTAATCTGAAGGTTATTTTTTATGTAAACATAATCCGTTTCAGGGTTATATTTCACTAGTATATGCAAAGGTTTATTTTTTGAAACTACGTTATGTTTTACTGCATTTTCAATCATAAGTTGCAAACTTAATGGGACAACTTTAGCATTAGAATCCACATCTTGAATTTCAATTGTAATATTATCACCAAACCTTTCTGCAAGTAAAGCGCCATATAGTTTAGCATTTTCTAACTCATCGGATAATGGCACTAATGACTCTTCGTGTTTACCAACGGAGTACCTATAAAACTTACTTAATTTTCCTAAATAGGACACGGCTCTATCAGAATCCTTTGGAATTAAATTCATCAAGGTATTTAAGCTATTGAAAAGAAAATGAGGATTTATCTGGTTTCTAAGATTATCAAGCTCTGACTGAACATGGGCGGTCTGAAGTCTTTCTTTCTCTTGAAGTGCTTCTTTGTATTTTACAAAGAAATAGATAGCTTCATAAGTAGCAAGTACAGAAAATGACAAGAAATAAGTCACTATTATCTCTCTTACAAATCCCATATGAACACAATCGGACATTCCAAATAATTCAATAAAAAGATGGGTTACTCCGGTTAATAATTTTCCAATTATTGGTGATACAATCAGCATTAGAAGCAGCAATTTGATCACTCGCTTCTTCGTATCTTCTATTTTAGGAAATTTTTTCCTAAGCCTAATTGTGACATATCTGTAAAAAAGCCAAAAAAATGTAGAAAGAATAAAGCCCTCTGGCACTTCAGCTAAAGCGTGCTTATAATAAGTAGCCAAATCCATTCCTGAGAAAACTGGGAATAAGACAAATGCAATAATAAAGATGCCACCTATCATGAACTTTCGGTCATCAAAACCGATATATTCTTGAGCTAGGTATTTTTTGTTTCTGCGCATTCCTCAAAATATTAAGGGAGGTCATGCAAGCATAACCTCCTCAAAAATATATTAGCAAAGAAATAATTTTGTCCCTTCATTCTATCTTTTAGATAAAACAACAGGAATTTGAATTGTTTTTTCTTTCGCTACTCCATTATATGTGATAGGCTCTACCTCTGAAATATCTGAAATGATGTCTTGGATCAAATCCCCTACTCTATCATTTCTCGATACTGTTGTGGATTTAATTTCACCCAATTTTGATATTGTTACTTCAACTATCCATGTCCCCCTTTCAGATATTCCTATTCTTTCTTTAAGATCTGTAATCTTAGTTTTCAGGTGATTAGAAATTGTTGCTATAGCAGAGGTATTCACATTAGCTACTATAACGGCACTTTTCACTTCAGAGTAGTCAATCAGCACATCTGTAGGTTGGGCTGTGTTATAGGCGATTTGCCCCATCATAGACGTAGCTGCAAGTGTGAATACGAGTACAAGACCATAGACAGTTGAATAAATTCGTTCCTTTTTCATGATATGTTTCTTTTTAAATTGAATAATGATGACAATTCAAATATGAGCATATCAGTAGAGCCTAATTAGGTCTAAATGGCGAAGTGTATATTTTGACTGCTGAGGTGTATTATATATAATGAAAATGGCCATACACACAAGTGTATGACCATGGTTTTCATTCTCTTAATAGGTGGTTTCTAAATTTTTATGTGGATGGCAATTTTCTCAAAGTGGTATTTACTTTGATAAATTCCGTTGGGTCAGGTCCTCTGTCCCATTTATATCTCACTTCTATATCTTCAGCTGGTATACTTAGGTTTATCAATGCTACTACCAGAAGGTTTTCTTTTTCTTTTAAAAACTCCTCATTCCCAGGTCTTTTTCCTAGGGTGATGACTATTTGATTAGCATAGGTATTACTATAATGGTCTGCCAAATCAGAAAGATGATTCGAAGCTAATGGTCCTACTTCATCTGAAAGGAAGTCATATGCTATAAACCTTATTTGGTCTTTTTCTCTTTCCCTAAGTGCTTCATATTCTTTTTTAGCTTTTTCTACCCGACTATCAATGTCATCTTTTGTATCCGTACTTTCTGTTATCTCCATATATGTATGAAGCACATTTCCTGACTCATCTACATTTACCAGATAGGTCTTTCCTTCTACAACTTTAATCGTTACAGTTTCTTCTCCTTTGTCTATAATATTTGGTCCTCCAAATACTAAGAATCCTACCAATAAAAAAGCGTACATCTACAAATGTCATTTAGTGTACATATGAAGATGCAAATGGTGTGCCAATGAAAAGTTAATTGTGAAATACTTAGAAACTAATTGCTAAATGCATTCAGTGATGGCCAAGTACATCTTACTACTTTTGAACGAGTTCCATCTTCATTTACATGTTCGAACGGGTCTGATACCAATGCCCCCATCCGTTTATAAAATCGAATAGCACTTTCATTTTCTTCAAAAACTAAAAGGTAGAAAGGACTTAATGGGTCTTTTTGAAAAGCATGCAATGCTGACTGGGAAAGCAGGTTCTCCCCTATTCTCTTTCCACGTAATTGACTCCTAACATGAAGATTGTCCAAATAATGAATCTTCTCTTCTTTATAATGACAATATGTACATGCAAAACCCACCAAGAACTCTTCCACTTCTGCTATCAAGACAAACTGATTATTGGGAGGATTTTGAAATCTATCATGCCAAATTTCTTTTCTATTCTTATAGATATCATGATCTAAAAAGTCATCAGTAAAAATCCCTCGATAGTTTTCTTGCCAACTTAATATATGTATGTCTGCTATACCTTTCCAATCTGCAAAGGACGCCTCCCTGAATTGAATATTCATAAATTAATTAGGGGTTGCATTTCCATTCACATCACCGACTTTATAGGCTCGAATATTGATATCTTCGTTTTCTAACACATCCAAAATTTTTATACTTTTTGGTAAAAAGCCCCATGATTCATTAGAAGTAAACTCAGGCCAAATACCCAAAAGAACATTTCTGATGTGAACTAAATCAAGGGCTGATATAGACCCATTTCCATCAGCATCGGCTGCTAATTCTTTGATTTCATCATCAAACGAAGATTTTCCAAGTATGTGATTAATTATCTGTACCAAATCAATAGCTGATATTCCATTAGCATGATTATCATTTCTACTAAATGTGAGCGTAAGAGTAGAATCATGACCTATGCTATCTAAAATAAAACTACCATCAGAATCAGCCATAAACTGACGTCCATCACTGAGGCTTACCATGACATTTGATAAGCCTATATCATCTGAAAGCTCAATTCTTCCCATAACCGCGTCATTTGT
>DKPS01000062.1 GCA_002471345.1 Saprospiraceae bacterium UBA7328 | reverse complement strand
ATGGTATCTAGAACATTGTTTTTTACTTGCATCAGTCAGTAATGAATTTCATTTCTACTCTAAATTGATCGTCTTTGGCACCTAGTGCTTTTGCTACGCTCGGCGAAATTACGATACTTATATTTTTAGGGTACAATTCTTTTGGGAATTCGCTTATTACTTTTGCTTTTACCGTTTTATTAAGCATTGGGTAAGTAATCTCCATTTCAGTGCCCACCTTTGCGTTGGGATGAAGAACATATAAGTCGTTTCCATCCATATTCACGTTTTCAGTATAAGCTAATCCTTTTTCACTTGTCATTTCAAAATATTCAGCTTCTTCATTTTCTGTTTCAGGATCAACGGGTTGAAATGTTGTTTCTTCGTCATCAATCATCTCTATAAGATCAGTAAGGCTATATGACTTGTGAATTTCCTTTGTTTTTTGATAGTTGGACGAATTGCTCTTTTTAGGGAAGTCAGAGTCATTCTCCCTCAGAACACCTTCGCTGTCTTTTTCTTCTTCAGATTCAATTGCGAGTGCATTTTTATGAATATAATCTCTATCCACATCAGAATTGCCTCTTTCTAAATCAATATAACCTATGATTAATTCTTGACCTATTCGAATGTTATTATCTTCAAGATTGTTGAGAGATTGAATATCTTTTAAATCAATTTGAAAATAATTTTTGCCAATAGAATAAAGAGTCTCTTTTGGTTGGGTAATATATATCAAAGCAGTAGGAGAAGATTCTGAAGGGTCGATCAGAAGTTCTCTGGAATAGGGAACTCTTATCTCCTCTTTTTGACTTAATGCGGATAAGTTTCTGCCATTATTTATTCTTTTTAGGGATGCAATTGGTTGATTGAATTTTCTACTAATAGAATAAGCTGTTTCTCCTTGAGACAGAGAATAGTCAAAATAAAAGTTACCATCTCCATTTTGCGAAATTATAATTTTAGAAGGTTGACTATCTTGAGAGTTGAGGGGAATAGAAATAAAGCCAAGGAGAATAATAGTAAAAAATCTATTCATATGACTGATTTTGAACTACAAATATATTATGAATATATTTAATATGAATATTTCATCAACGTTCATCTACTTATCTTTACATGTTGATTAAATAACGATCTCAAACTACGTTAAGTTATCTTTTAAGATTTGCTTATGTTCACTAAAGATCTTATATATCTTAGCTTTTTACTTTGAAGACATATGTCGAAAACAGCTATTATAATTCCAGCTCGGTTCAATTCTTCTAGATTTCCTGGAAAGAGCCTTGAATTGATTGATGAATTTAATGTAATTCAGTCGGTTTATCTGAGAGCACAAAAGGTAAGAAATATTGATGAAGTAATAGTAGCTACAGATGATAATAGAATCTTAAAGAGTATTGAAGATGTGGGAGGAAGAGTAATCCTGACTGATAAAACTCATGACAATGGTACCAGTAGAATAGCTGAAGTAGCTGAAGAACTTAATGGTTTTCACTTTATAATAAATCTTCAAGGCGATGAGCCTTTTGTCCTCTCTGAGGATATTGAAATATTGATTGATGAATTAAAAAATAATGATAGTCAAATCGTAACATTGATGAAAGAATGTTCATCAGAGGAGTTATTCAATCCAAATGTGGTAAAAGTAAAAGCTGCTGAAAATGGAAAAGCTTTGAGCTTCCGTAGATCTAATAATGCAGATGAAATTGTTGATGATTCAAAAAAGTATAAACACTTGGGTATATATGGTTTCAATAGAGAAGTCCTTTTAGATCTTGTGCAATTAGAGCCCACTGATGCTGAACGAATAGAGAAGTTAGAACAATTGAGATGGTTGGATCATGGATATGCCATTCAGTTGATCGAGACTAGAAATGAAAGCATAGGAATAGATGTCCCAGATGATCTGATCAAAGCAAAAGCATTCAGTAAGTCATTGTCTCAACTTCATTAATACCGTTTTGAACAAGTCCATTACAGGCATTATCTACAAAAAGGAATACAAAGTAAAGCCAGTTTCTCATTTGAAATATAGCTTTTCCCCTAGTTCAGAGATTCATGCCAAATCAAGTGTTATAATTGATAATAGGCCTTGGTGTAGTGGCGATTTATCTGATAAGACAATTTTGAAAATAGTAGAAAATTGCAATGATAATCAGTCATTTATACAAAATGGAGCTTGGTCAATTGTTCATTTTTTGAATAATAAAGAGTCTCTCGTGCTTATAAGAGATATAGTAGGAATACACCCCTTGTATTACAGTCAATCTTCAAATTGTTTTGCCTTTAGTGACTCTTTACATATGCTTGTTCAACTTTTGGATAGTCCTCTTAAATTGGAGTCACAATCGTTGGCTGAAATGCTCTTTTTTAATAAAATGGATCGATCTGAAAAGACTTTAATCCAAGGTGTTAGAGAAGTAAAACAAAGCCAGTCTGTTTCATTCAATTGGAGAGACTGGAAACTTGAATCTAATACATATCTTGATACAGAAGCTAATTTGCCGCACTTATCTTATTCTGATCTAGTCATAAAAAACAGAACACAGATACAGAGGTTCATAGAGGACGACATTGTTAATTATTCGTCACAGTCTAATGCAGCTTTTCTTAGTGGAGGTATTGACAGTAGCTGTTTGGTTCAAATCTTAGCACCTAAGTTAACGAGTAAGAAATTGTCTTTTTACACTATGACTTTTGAGGATGCATCCATTGATGAGTCTAAATATGCCAAAATTATATCTCAACAGTTTCCATCGAATGACTGGATTCAATTAACAGTAAATTCGGAAGAGTATAAAATCGATATCGAAAACCTTCATCGAGTTATAGAATGGCCAACGTTATCTTCTGGAACTTATAATCAGTACAAACTGATACAGAGATGTAAGGAAGACGGACAAAAGGTAATTTGGGATGGTCTGGGTGCAGATGCTATTTATGGGGGGCATGATTATTATAGGCATGAATTGGCCGCTCATTATTTTAAAAATTTAAAAATCAGGGCTTTACAGGAATTGTTAGGTTGGAAACAATCTTCTAAAAATGAAATACTAAATGCTTCTAAGACACTGTTGAAACAAAGTTCATGGTCATCGAAATGGATAT
>DKPS01000224.1:23531-24531 GCA_002471345.1 Saprospiraceae bacterium UBA7328 | reverse complement strand
TTGTGAAGACACTCCATATCTTTCCATACAGACATACTGATAATGAGAAATTCATTGTCAAATACTCTCAAAGCTGTTGCATTATTCTCATCACCTTTTAATCTCCAAATAAATCCTTCACTTGATTCTGCAAAGGTATTGACCTCGTCGAGATTTGCAACGAAATCTGACATAACATTACTCTGGATCTGACCTTTCATTTGAGCAATATTCACTTGAGCAAGATGCATAATGAATTGATGATAATTTATTATCGAAAGTAGTGGTTCTTAAGATTAGGGTCAAATGCTGCTCATTCAGTTAAGAATAGTTGCATGGCATAATCCACACCTACACATCAAAAGATTATTTCAAAAATTATGAAAATTTAAAGGCTAATGATTTAAAAATATTTGCCAAGCATAAAGCAATGAATGCTCCTAAAATCACTCCTCCTAAAATGTCAATTGGGTAATGAAGTCCCACATAAATCTGAGCTATTGAAATGGTAAAAGCCCAAAATAGAAATGCTCGTTTCACCCACATACTCTTAGTGAAACCACAAAAAATTAAATAGAAGGCGATGGCAAAATGATTGGATGCATGGGAAGATGGGAAACTGTACCCGGATCCGCATTCAACCAAAGAATGAACTTTGGGAAGATCTGTTTGGATATGACATGGACGAGCTCTTTTTACGGTCTTCTTGATTACCTGACTGGAAATGACATCTGTCGTCACAACAGTGAAGACCAACCCAAATATTAAGAAAAATGCCTTACTCATTGAGTTGTTATAAAAAGCAAAGCCGATAATGAATATATAAAGAGGAATCCAAATGTTTCTTTCTCTCAAAATAGGGAGTATAATATCAAAGAAATCATTTTTCAATGTAGTATGAACCAATTGAAAAAGAGACCAATCTAATTGAATAATTTCTTCCATCTAAAATGCAAAGAATGATACATTTGCATCACCAAAGTAAAGCATATTGGCATTAATAAAATCTATTTCTGGAATA
>DKPS01000224.1:0-23229 GCA_002471345.1 Saprospiraceae bacterium UBA7328 | reverse complement strand
AAATCTATTTCTGGAATAAGAGGAACCATAGGTGGTTCAGCAGGTGAGAATCTGACTCCTATAGAAATTACTTCTTTCGCCGCATCTTATGCAGCATTTATCAAGAAAAAAAGCAAAAAAGCAACAATTATCATTGGTAGAGATGGCAGAGGCACTGGAGAAACAATCAAGAACATCGTAATTAATACCTTGATAATGAGTGGACTAGATGTAGTGGATTTGGACCTTTCTACCACGCCCACTGTCGAAATGATGGTGATTTTAGAGAAGGCCCAAGGAGGGATAATCATCAGTGCAAGCCACAATCCAATGAATTGGAATGCGCTTAAGCTTTTAAATGATAAAGGTGAGTTCTTAGATAAAGAAGATGGTGATTACTTAATACGAGCAATTACAGAGGAGGATTTTAGTTTTGTGTCATATTTAGAACAAGGGAGTATTTCGTCTATCAAGAACGCCATGGAAAGGCACGTCGAAAGTATATTAAGTCTTGATGTATTAGACATCAACTTGATTAAGTCCCAAAAATTCAAAGTTATTGTTGATCCGGTAAATTCTACTGGAGCCTTGGCTCTACCTTTACTTTTAGAAGCACTGGATTGTCAGTATCAAATGATTAATGAGGAAATCGACGGTGTGTTTAATCACAATGCCGAACCTAAACCTGAACATCTGACAGAATTGTGTGAAATTGTTAAAAGAGAGAATGCGGATATAGGTATTGCGGTTGACCCGGATGTAGATCGGCTGGCATTTGTAGATGAAAAAGGAGAATTTATTGGAGAAGAGTATACCATTGTACTAGCAGCAGACTTTATTCTTTCAAAACAAAGTGGTAATACGGTATCAAATCTTTCATCATCCAGAGCTTTACGCGATTTGACCCATTCACATGGGGGCACCTATAAAGCTAGTGCTGTAGGTGAGGTCAATGTCGTGAAAGAAATGAAAAATACAAATGCTGTCATTGGTGGAGAAGGAAATGGTGGTGTAATTTATCCAGGGTTGCATTATGGAAGAGATGGTCTTCTTGGAGTTGCATTTGCGTTAAATCATATCGCAGAAAAAAAACAACCGCTTTCAGTCATTAAATCTTCTTACAGTAATTACACGATTGTAAAGGATAAAATTAATTTGCCTCCGGAACTTGATGTGGACAACTTAATAAAGTTACTTGAATCACAGTATAGTGAAGAGGAAACAAATACATTAGACGGTTTGAAAATTGATTTTGAAGATGGATGGGTTCATCTAAGGAAGTCAAATACAGAGCCTATCATAAGAGTGTATGCAGAATCTATTAATAAATCACGAGCCGAGGAATTAGCAAAACGAATAAAAAATAATGCTTTATGTCTAATATAGGATCAGACAAGATATACCTAGATCATGCTGCCACTACTCCACTCGACCCTGAAGTACTGGCAGCAATGACGGAAGTAATGTCAGGAAGTTATG
This sequence comes from Saprospiraceae bacterium UBA7328, assembly GCA_002471345.1. GTDB lineage: Bacteria > Bacteroidota > Bacteroidia > Chitinophagales > Saprospiraceae > UBA7328. Next base: position 21,771 of record DKPS01000224.1, on the reverse strand, counting down.
GCAATCCATCTTCGATTCATTCTATGGGTAGGAAGTCTCGTATACTAATAGAAAATGCGAGAAGAACAATTGCCGACACCATAAATTCATCTATTGGAGAGATTTACTTCACTTCTTCAGCCACAGAATCTAATAACTCAATAATCCGAGCAGCGGTAAGGGACCTGAGGGTGAAAAGAATCATAAGTGCAAAGTCAGAACACCATTGTGTGCTTAATTCTGTTCTTTCTTTTCAAAAGGAAGTGGATGTCAAATTTCTGAGTCTAGATCTTCAAGGTAATATCAACTATAGTGAATTGGAATCTTTGGTCAGTGAATTTCCAAATGAGACTTTGGTTTCACTCATGCATGTCAATAATGAAATAGGCACCATGCTGGACCTCCAGAAAGTCGCAGATATTTGCTCTAACCACAATGCTTTTTTGCATACTGATGCTGTCCAAAGTCTTGGAAAATTTGGAATAGATGTACAGTCAACTAAAATAAATTTCCTCTCTGGTACTGCCCATAAAATTAATGGCCCAAAAGGCTGTGGGTTTGTATATATCAATGGCGATACAAAAGTGGGACCTTTGATGTATGGAGGGTCTCAAGAAAGGAATATGCGTGCTGGGACTGAAAACCTTTATGGCATAGTAGGTCTAGGTAAAACACTTGAAATATGGAATAATAATCGTGAAGAAAGAATGGAGCATATTTTAAAAGTCCGCAACATATTTAAAAACAAACTTTTAGAATCGGGAAAGGATGTCAATTTCATGGGGAATCAAGACAAACTTTTTGCACCACATGTTTTGAGTGTCTGTATTCCAAAAGATATAAAGAGTGAAATGATTATGATGAATCTTGATATTGCTGGAATATGCGCCTCTGCAGGAAGTGCATGCAGTTCAGGAAGTGAACATGAAAGTCATGTCCTTGAAGCAATTGATGCTGATAAGAATAGAAAAGTAGTAAGGTTTTCATTTTCATATATGACCACTGAGGATGATGTGATGAATGCTGCAGAAAAGTTTATTTCCATTATATAAATACAGCTTTGACCAAGGATGAACTTTATATTCAAAGATGTATAGACTTAGCTTGGTTAGGTGGAAACAATGTGAAATCTAACCCTCTTGTAGGAGCATTAATTGTATATGAGGATCAGATAATTGGTGAAGGATATCATCAGAAATATGGTAACCATCATGCGGAGATCAACGCATTACTAAGTGTCAAAGAATCAGATAAAAAGCATCTTGAAAATGCTACCATCTATATTTCCTTAGAGCCATGTAATCATAATGGCAAAACACCACCATGTGTTACTGATTTAATCAATTCTGGAATTCAAAAGGTGGTCATTGGCTCTACAGACCCAAATCCCCATATGATGGGAAAAAGCGTGAATATTCTTAGATCAAAAGGAATTCAAGTAGAAGTAGGGATTTGTCAAGAGAAAACTGATTTTCTGATTAGAAAGTTTGTTGCAAACATGAATGGAATTCCATTTGTGACAATAAAATTTGCTCAAAGCAAGGACTTTTTTATTGGTCAAATAGGAGAAAGAATACAGATCAGTGGCGAAGGATGCTCTATTTTTACTCATAAACTCAGAGCAGATAACGATGGAATATTAATAGGAACAAAAACTGCTATTATTGACAATCCTTCACTCACAACACGTGATTATCCAGGAAAAAGTCCTTTGAGAATTGTTTTTGATCGTAATGAGTCCATACCTAAAAAGTCCAAGATTATTTGTGATGATGAAGATGCCTTAATCTTAACTACAAAAAGTAATTATCAAATTGATCGTCCAAATAAAAAAATTATTGTTTTTGAAAATTGGGAGTTAACACACATTCTTAAAATCATATATGAAAATGGAGTTCACTCACTTTTAGTAGAAGGTGGGGCCAAAATTATCAAATGGTTTATCAAAGAAAAATTATGGCATGATGCAATGGTTATTACGTCTAGAAAGGTTTCCTTGGTTGAAGGAATTAAATCACCAATTATTAAAGGAAAGCTAATTAAATCTTGGCAAATCCAAAAAGATTTCGTGAATCACATTGTTAAGATTTAAACATCAGAGGTTAAAAAAAATTTAAACGCATGATAAATGTGGAAAATCTATGATATTTAGGTTTATCATTGTACTTAGGCAATGTCCTGTATAGAAATATGATGAAGTCCATTCATTCTATCTTTTTGATTTTCTTAATGTCTATGAGTAGTCTACTACTTACTGGTCAATCTGTGAATTGGTTGTCGTGGGAAGAAGCTATGGATAAAACTGAACTTGAGCCAAAGAAAATACTAGTTGATATTTATACAGAATGGTGTACTTGGTGTAAGAAAATGGAACAAACCACCTTTGCTGATCCAGATCTTGTAGAATATTTGAATGACAACTATTATTCTATAAAATTTGATGCTCAGTCAAAAAAACCAATAGTCTATAAGGACAAAACTTATCATCTGGAAAACAGCATTTGGAAAGGCGGTTATCATCAGCTCACTGCTGTAATTACCAATAATCAATCGACAAAACTTCCCACTATTGTATTCTTAGATGAAAAATCTGAACCAATTCAAGCAATCCCTGGATTCAGAAATGCATATGAAATGAAAATGATGGCAGCTTATTTCTATGGTAATTATCATAAGACTACACCTTGGAAGAAGTTTGTGAATCTACATCATTCGCAAATCCAAAATGGAAAGTCTCTGAAACATGACACGTCCATACAGGTTCATACCAGACTTGTTACTCAAAAGAGAAATTAGTACCTATCTACCATGGGAAGCTATTTCTTGTTCTCCTTCTTGTAGTTTTTACTCCTAATGCTCCTAATAAGCCTCTTGTCAATTCTCTCGCTATAGTTCGTCCTATTTGCCTACTTGTTGTACTGTTTATCATTTTCTCAAAAGCAGTTTTTTCTCTTTTCCTTTGTTTTGTCCTTTTTTCTACTTGTTCTTCGGACTTATACTCTTCTATCTTTCCACTCAGAATTTCATATGCACTTTCTCTGTCTACTTCCTTATTGTACTTTTTCGTCAGATCTGATTCTTTCGAGATTGTTTTGATTTCCTCTTTAGTCAACACATCCATTCTTGATTGCGGTGCTCTAAGTAAGAGATGTACTAGAGGTGTGGGTATTCCATCTTCATTTAATGCGGTATAGAGTGCTTCTCCGATTCCTAATTTAGTTATAATTTCTTCTATGTCATAATGATCAGAAAGTGGATAGTTCTGGGCTGCAAGTTTAATGGCCTTTCTATCTTTTGCAGTAAAAGCTCTCAAGGCGTGTTGAATTTTCATGCCTAATTGACCTAAGACTTCATCAGGGATATCAGTTGGATTCTGAGTGATGAAGAAAATTCCGACACCTTTAGATCTTATTAGTTTAATTATAGTTTCTATTTGTCTCAATAATTCATTTGAAGCTTCATCAAACACCAAATGTGCTTCATCAATGAACATGCACAATTTGGGTTGCTCTAAGTCACCTTCTTCAGGAAAAGTAGCATAGATTTCAGCAAGCAATTGTAGCATGAAGGTCGAAAAGAGTTTAGGTCGATTCTGAATATCCGTAAGCCTTAGAATCGAAACAATGCCATTTCCATTTTCATCCATTCTCATGAGGTCATCAACATCAAAAGAAGGTTCACCAAAAAACAATTCTGCATCCTGCTGTTCTAAGGCAACTAGTTTCCTCAAAATTGCTCCTACTGACACTGAAGACATCTTACCATACTCTTCCTCGATAGCATCTTTCCCAGCACCTATAGAATAATTCAAGAGCTTTTTAAGGTCTTTTATATCTAAAAGAGGTAACTCATGATCATCACAATACTTAAAAAGAACTGCTATTATTCCTTCCTGAGCGTCTGATAGGTTAAGGATCTTGGTTAGTAAAATTGGTCCGAATTCTGTGATTGTGGACCTGAGCCTCACTCCATGTTCATCACTAAGAGAAAGAAACTCTACCGGTGCTTTACCAGGAATAAATGGGTAACCAATCTTGTTGTGCCTCTCCTCAATTTTTGGATGATCATTTCCTTCTGCCGCTATTCCACTGAGATCTCCCTTTATGTCCATAATGAGTGAAGGAACCCCTCTAGCAGAAAGCTGTTCGGTCAATATCTGTAGGGTTTTAGTTTTGCCCGTTCCTGTTGCCCCTGATATGAGTCCATGTCTATTCAGCGTTTGAAGTGGGAGGCGTACAAAGAGTTCCTTTTGACATTCTTCATCATACGTTGCTCCTCCAAGTAGTATAGAATCTCCCTCAAAAATATAACCTGATTTAATCTCTTCTATGAATTTTTCTTTACTCATTCTTTATTCCATTTATTGATACGAAGTTTGTGTCTCTTATTACTCCATTTCCATTTTTTTACATCAAAAGATGCTTCTAATTCAGGACTTGATTCGGTGTATAAATCAGAGAACAAATCCAAACCCGTCTCTTGTTCTATCTTGTCTATGCTCACTGTATAGTTTTCTAACTTTTGATCAGATTTTTCATTAGGAATGATAAAGCCAATTGTTTTTTTCTCTGATCCGCTATTATCCAAAATAGCTTTGTAAAAACTATTTGGTACCCCTACATCATTCCTTCCTATTCTTAGATCTATATTTTTTACTATCGGGCCAGTGACGACGTAAAGTCTCTCATTCGAGAAAGCCCAGTCTCTTACATTCTCTTCTAGTTCTTTCCAAATTCCATTATTAAATGCCTTTTTCTGTGGGGTGATATTGGACATGTAAAAACTCTCCTTCATAGCTGTTTTATTAAAAGCCATGTCTCCAGCAGGAGCAAGATGACCTCTTGTGTATCCACTATTGCTATAATCTTTATAATGAGCGCTCTGTGTGGATACAGATGGGTCTCTTATATAATCTCTATATCTTTTTACATTTGGAATTTTCAATTCATCTCTTGTAATGATATATGCTACCCAATTAGGTATTTCATATTGCTCATTGTAGCCAAGAGAATAATACTTATGATGCACCACTTCTAGTTCCAGGTCTGAGATGGGCAGATAATCTCTCTCAATTGGATCTGTTGCATTTGAAACAGAATCCTCAATCATCACAGTTTTTAAATTTTGAAAAAAGGAATTAGCCCCTAATAAAAGTACACTCAGAATGACAATGATGATAAAAACTCGCAAGGTGAGGCCAGTAAAAGGATTTGAGTTTCTTTGATGATTCTTCCTAAAATTGGCCATTATGATTTTTAATATTATACTTTCGGTACAATATTAATGTTTATGCTTACTTGGCCAAAGTATCTTGACATATTACTCTTCTTGATCTGCTTTTCAGGTGCAACATTCCTAAGCAGTCAAACTAATGCTTTAAAATATCAAAGTAGTAATCAGTCAGCACTAGGGTCCAACATGAGTTCACTCAAAGGGGTCTTTGGAACTTTGGGTAATCCAGGAAATATTGCCCAATCCAACACGAGTTTTTCATTTTTAGCAACTTCAGAGCAGCGATTTTTTTTGGGCTCTTTGAATAGTACAAGTATAGCCAGTATTAAAAAGATTGGAGCATATGATTATTTAGGAGTATCATTTGGTTCCTTTGGCATCGATGAATATAAAGAGAGAAGATTCTCGGTATCGTACTCTAGAATGGTGGCTCAGAACATCTCTATTGGAAGTACAGCACATTATTATTTAAAGTCCATCCAAGAATATGGGTCAGAATATGATTTTGATATTAACATAGGACTAAATTCAGAACTATCTGATAATCTTGAACTGGGAATTGTAGTGTTTAACATATTATCTAATCAGAATAAAGGATATCTAAGAGAACATACTGAAATGGCAACTGGAATTTCTTATCTCATTTCACAAAAAGTAAATTGGCTTCTAGAATTTAGAACTAATTTTTCTGATCACACCAGTTTTTCAACTGGAATATCCTACCAAATAATTGACCATATCAATTTGCAGATTGGTACTAATAGTTTGGACAATGGAATATCAGTAGGTATATCATATAAGTTGAATGATAAATGGAGTATGAATGCATCCTCTCGATCAAATCAAAACTTAGGAGTTAGCCCGGGATTATCTTTATTGTATGAAAAGTAAGGATCAAAATTCGCCTTGTTTTTCTTTCCACGAAGCAGCTAAGTGAATTACCCTTGAGTAACTTATCATTCCCTCTGTTACTCCATGACTTTTAAGGTATGAATCGTACAGAAAGTATCTCAACTTGGGCAATATATCAGGATATTTTTGAAGCTCCTTATAAATATTATCAAGATCAATTAGAATATCATTATGAAATTGTTCTTCATAAAACCGTTTATATCTAACTTGATTAGTTCGTCTTCCTGCTGATAATAGATATCTAAAATACCCAAGCCATCCACTATACTGTATACTCTTATTTTCTGAGTTAATACATCCCAGAAAGGCTGTGAAATTACATGTGGACTCCTGCCCTATTCCGTAACCATGAGACATTTCATGCGCAAGAGTAAATGGCTTAGTTAGTGAATGTAGCCCCTTATCAATATGTCCTTCAGAAACAAAGGGCAAATAGACTCCGGCAGTACTCCAGATCAGTAGAATTCCTTTAGGATTTACTTCACGGACTCTAGCATTACCATTTACGGAGTATCCTAAGGATGGTAAAGTTTTAGCCAATGATAACCTGATATCACTTTCAACTTTTGAATGATTATAATCTGATTCTGTAAATGGGCGAAGTGCAAGCAAAGAATCATGAACAAGTTGAATTTCGTCAAATAACCAATCCTCAGTGATTTCTATTTTAGGAAGGTTATTCTTTTTTTCAAAACTGATTCTTTTATAATTAAATGCCCAAAGCCAATAAAACAATATCATGATGAATGAAAGGAAAACCAGGCTATCTAAAACCAATGTTTTGACACCTTTCCAAATAAAGGGCAACCTGGATATTTTTCTCTTGAAATGTTTTAGATAAAAGATCAGTCCTATGAATAACAAGAGAGCTAATATGTAAATGTTTGGCCATGGCAATCTTCCTAGTGAAAAATCATGAACTCTTCTTACCCATTGAAAAATACCTTGACTGTATATATTCTCCACAAAGGCTGATTCATAAGGTAAATAGCTATTCAAAGAGAGCGTTAAAACTGCTAAAAGGATCAAACAAATTTTGAGTTTCATAAAAAATGATTCCGGTGGATTGAATAAATGTCTTTAATGAATTAAATAATGAGTCGAAATATGCATCTATTTAATATTCATATTACAAAATTGTAAATACCAAGACAAAAAGAACCTTATTTTTGCACTTTTTATGGATGGCGCAACTTTAACTAAGCTATTCATGTTTAAGCATATAGACAATTAAAACGTAAGTAATGGCTTTTGAATTCACAGACAAAAATTTCCAAGATGAAGCTCTAGCAGGGGGTGTATCAGTTGTAGACTTTTGGGCTGAATGGTGTGGACCATGTAGGCTCATAGGTCCTATCATTGATGACCTTTCTAAAGACTATGAAGGAAAAGTAAAAATAGGCAAAGTAAATGTTGACCATAACCCTGAAATATCTACAAAGTATGGCGTAAGAAGTATTCCTACAATCTTATTTATCAAAGATGGCGAGGTAGTGGACAAACATGTGGGCACGGCTACTAAATCAGCTCTAAACTCTAAAATAGAAGCTTTAGTCTAATTACCTTCTAAAGTAAAAAAAGCCCATTTCGGTATAAACGAAATGGGCTTTTTTTATGCCTCACATTTGCTTGCTTAATGCCAGTTTCAATTTTCTGGTATATTCTTCTTCTAACCAATGCCGATAATTCCTAGTACTATTTTCTACGAAATAACAATACTTGGTTACTCTATGAGAGATTTCATCTTTTAAAAGTTTGCAAAGAGCTAATGCCTCCATAAAGTCCTCGCTATTTTCAACACATATACGAGTATGTTGATTGATGGAATTATCAATTACAACAGATTTTCGTTCGCCACTTTTCTGCACTTTATTCATCTCGAAATGAATATCAAAATCTATATTTTCAGATTTGCTGAACTTATCTCTTAGTGCTTTGGGCATTCTATAGACAAATCTGAATTCTATCTCTTCATCAGACAATAGGCTTTCTAGATATAGATGCGGAGATTTGAATATCAATTTCCAATCTAATTCAGCAGTCCAAAGACCAAATCTATTGGTATTGTTTCCTAAATCAATTATGTCAAAAGTTGGCTTTCCTGGGAGGATTCTGGATCCTCTTCCGATCATTTGATAATATAAAGCAGGAGATTTAGTAGCTCTATTAAGAATAATCGTTTCTATAGTAGGTTCATCAAATCCCGTAGTCAAAATACTAACGGAAGAAATAATGGCTTTTGGATTCTCATGAAACCAAGTGAGGATTTCTTCTCTTTGTTTCCTAGTGTGCGTATTATCCAAATGTTTTATATCATATCCCGCATTCTTAAAACTATAATAGACAGACTTACTGGTATCTATTCCATTATTAAAAATCAATGTTTTCTTCCCTTTAGCTTTTTCTTCATATGCCTTTATAAGCTTAGATTGCATGAATACATTGGAGTAAAGTTCATCTGAAGATTTCACAGTGTAATCTCCATTCATTCCCAATTTTAGCGTCCCCAATTGAACATCATAGATATAGGTGTTGGCTTTGGCTAGAAAACCATTGTCTATTAATTCTGATATTGGACTTCCTAAGATGAGATCATTGTATATTTCATACATTGGAAGTTTAATGTTAGAACTAAGCGGAGTAGCCGTCACTCCAAGAATAAAACAGTTTTTGAAGAAAGAAAATAATTTTCTGAAGGAGTTATAATGAGCCTCATCTACAACTACAAGCCCTATATCTTCGACATTGAAAACATCATCTTGAAGTCTATTGTGAAGAGTTTCTACCATGGCAACGAAGCAAGTGTAATCCTTCTGATCTGGGAGTTCCTTTACTTCGCTATTAATGATTTTGTTTTTGATTCCAAATTCACCTAACATTTTAGAGGTCTGCCTAGAAAGCTCTAGTCTATGCGTGAGAATGAGGACTTTCTTACCTTTCTCTTCAATATACCTTTTAGCTATTTCCGAGAAAATAACTGTTTTGCCTCCACCTGTAGGAAGCTGATACAAAAGATTATAGTTCTCCTCTTCTTCTTTTATTCTGGTAAGTATTTTTCCGATATCACGCTCCTGATAGTCATAAAGCTTTTTCCCTTTAATCGGAGTAATCTCTAACGTCTCTTCAGTCAAATTATCTGTTTTCTATTCACAAAAAAATGCATATCACATCTTAACGTTATAAAGACAGAAAGTGTTATGAAAATTCGAAGAAGTATTAATTTATTTTATGATATGTGTAAACAGGTCAAAAATTATGTCAATAACCATATCTCTCAAAACACAAATACCGTTACATTTAAACTATGAGCTACTTTAATGATTTTGATCTAAAGCAAGTAGAAAACCTGGAGTTATACGCAAAACAAGTTGTTGAAGGTTTTCTAATTGGATTACATAAAAGTCCATTTCATGGATTTTCTGTAGAATTTGCTGAACACCGTCTTTATAATCCTGGTGAAAGCACTAAAAATATAGATTGGAAAGTTTACGCAAGAACAGACAAACTTTTCACAAAAAAGTATGAAGAAGAAACTAATCTTCGCTGTCAGATATTGATAGATACTTCATCTAGTATGTATTTCCCTAAGGATCATAAGGGGATCAATAAACTTCAGTATTCCTCACTTGCTGCAGCCTCTTTAATGAACCTGCTCAAGAGACAGAGAGATGCTTTTGGTCTTAGTCTTTTTGATACTTCCTTGTCTATACATAGTCATTCTAAGTCGAGCACTTCTCATTATCAGTTGTTGTTGAGCTATTTGGACAAATTGATAAAAGAAGATGAACTGAATAAAATGACTGCATCAGCTGATGCAATTCATCAAGTTGCAGATAGAATACACAGGAGATCTTTGGTAGTTATTTTTAGCGATATGCTCGAAAACGTTGACGATTCATCACACTTATTTTCAGCATTACAGCATTTGAAATATAATAAGCATGAAGTAATTTTGTTTCATGTAAAAGATAAGAGTCTTGAGGAAGATTTTGAGTTCAGCAATAGGCCTTATGAGTTCATAGATATGGAAACAGGTGAGAAAATAAAACTTCAATCAAACCAGCTCAAAGAACAGTATGTAGCCAAAATGAAAGCTAAAAAAGAAGAAATGACCAACAAATGTCTTCAATATAATATTGACTATGTCGATGCAGATATTAATGATGGCTTCGTATCCGTGCTTCAAAAATATTTAGTCAAAAGATCAAAAATGATTTAGACTTTATTTATAAGCGATTCAAAATAAGAACAATGCCACGCGAACTACGACTATCAGAAATCAGTACTCGTTCACCTGAAGAACTCGAAAAAGATCATGTAGAAAAGGAATATGATGAGATTACATCAGAAATAGCCGACTTGCAGTACAAACTCAAAGCAGAGGGAAAGAATAATCTTTTGATCATTTTTCAAGGAATGGATGCAAGTGGAAAGGATGGTGCGACTCATAAAGTATTCAAAAAATGCGGAGTTTCTGGAGTGCAAACTTATTCCTTCAAAAAGCCAACAGATAAAGAATTTGCTCATGATTTTCTTTGGAGAGTACATAAGCTAACTCCTGGCAAAGGAGAAGTTGTCATTTTTAACAGATCTCATTATGAAGACATCCTAATCCAGAGAGTACATAACTGGATAGATGAAGAAAGAGTAAATGCTCGGGTAAATGCTATAAATGCTTTTGAAGAATTATTAGTGAAAGACAATAACACTACTATCCTCAAATTCTATATGCACATCTCAGAAGAGCGACAAAGAGAGAAGCTGCAAGAGAGAATAGATGTCCCAAGAAAAAATTGGAAGCACAAAGATGCTGATTGGGAAGAAAGGAAGCTTTGGAAAGACTATATGAGTTGTTATGAAGATGCAATAGATAGGTGTAATAAGGTGCCTTGGATAATTGTCCCATGCGATCAAAGGTGGTATAGAAATTATTTTGTAGCAAAGAAGGTTTATGCTGCGCTCAAAAAGTTAGACCCACAATTGCCTCCAATTGAAAAACCTAATGGATAAGTTAAGAATAGATAAATGGCTTTGGAGTGTCAGAATTTTTAAAACTCGCACTCTTGCCTCAAATGAATGCAGAGGTGGTAGTGTGACTCTTCATGGCAAAAAGGCTAAACCTTCTACTGGAGTAAGCATTGATGATCTGTTAGTGGTATCAAAGAATGGTTTCAACTTACAATTTAAAGTTTTGAAACTTATTGATAAGCGGGTATCCGCACCTTTGGCTGAAGTATGTTATGAAAACCTCACGACAGAAGAAGAGATGAACAAATTCAAGGATTGGCATATTGGAAAAGGTAAATCTGAAAGAAGAGAACCAGGAAGTGGAAGACCTACGAAAAAAGAAAGAAGGGAAATAGATCTTTTCAAAGATGATTTAGAATATGGTATTGAACTTTAATTCTGGCGATAGTGAAGTTAATATTTGATTGCGGCTCTACAAAGTGCACCATTGTTCACACTAGTACAAAGAATGAGTATATAGACCATACCACTGTTGAAGGATTTAATCCAGTTCTTCATACATCAATTGAAAGTGCTACATACAATCATTTTTATTCATTACTATCTGGACGTTTCTTTGATATTAATACAATAGTCTATTGTGGGGCCGGATGTATAAATAAAAACACAAACTCACAAGTTCAAAAAGGACTTCTGAAGATCTTCCCTGAGTCAAAAGTTGATATCTATTCTGACTTAGAATTCTTAGGCCATATTTTGGAGATAAATGAAAGATCCATTATTGGCATATTAGGAACAGGGAGTAATTCAGGACTTTGGGATAAGAATAGAATTGTAAAAAACAATATTTCAGGTGGTTATCTACTTGGAGATGAAGGAAGTGCATACGTTTTAGGTAAAAAACTTCTGATCAATTATCTCAGGGGAAATTTAAATTCAACATCATCACATTTCATTGAAAATAAAATCAATCTCAACCAAAATCAAATAATTCAGGAGATCTATTCTACATCTTTTCCCAATAGACTAATTGCTTCATATGCGGCTTTGTTTCCTCATATTGATGATCCAATGAAAGATGAGATATTAAATGATTCTTTTGGTGAGTACATAGAAAAAAGGATTCTTCCGCTCTCTGATGGTGTCTCCATAATCCATCTTTTCGGATCTGTAGCCTATTTTAACCTGCAATACCTCAAACCACTTTTGGAAAAGGTAAATTTGCAAATAGGCTTAATATCTAGAGGTCCTTTAGACCTTTTTATTAATAAGTAGAAGAGTGTATGACAAAGGAAATTAAAAAGATCGGCGTATTCACATCAGGTGGTGACGCTCCAGGTATGAATGCGGCTGTGAGAGCTGTAGTTAGGACTGCAAAATACTATGACATTGGAGTGGCCGCTATATATCAAGGTTATAAAGGCATGGTAGAGGGGAATATCCAACCTCTATCTACGAGGTCCGTTGCCAACATCATCCAACGAGGTGGTACTGTGCTGAAAACAGCACGTTCTGAAGAATTCCGAAATCGAGATGGAAGAATGCAAGCATATGAAAATCTTAAAGATCAAAAGATAGATGCATGCATAGTAATTGGTGGTGATGGGAGTTATACAGGTGCTAATATCTTCACATCAGAGTATGACATTCCTTTTATTGGATTACCAGGTACTATCGATAATGATATCTATGGTACTGATTTGACTATTGGATTTGATACTGCGGTAAATACAGCAATGGAAGCGATTGATAAAATCAGAGATACGGGAAGTTCTCATGATAGATTGTTCTTCATTGAGGTCATGGGAAGACATGCCGGCTATATTGCTCTTCATACAGGTATAGGTGCTGGAGCTTCTACTATTTTTATTCCTGAAACAGTCACCCCCATTGAGAAGTTGATTGAAAAACTTAATCGATCTTCAAAGAGTAATAAGCTCTTTAATATGGTAGTTGTTGCTGAAGGCAATGAAAATGGAGATGCCATGACTATTGCAAAGAAGGTGAAAGAACATTATGGGTATGAAGCACGAGTGACCATATTGGGTCACTTGCAGCGTGGAGGTTCTCCAACTTCAGTTGATAGGGTTCTAGCAACTAGGCTTGGCTATTCTGCTGTAAAATGTCTTGTAGAGGGAGACCGGAATATAGCTTTAGGCATAATAAATGACAAACTAGAAAAAACGTCCTTTGCTGATGCTATATCAAAGAAGAAAGATATAAATAAGGATCTGCTCGACATGGCCAATATCCTCTCGCTCTAGTCTATTAGAATCAAAAATTGAAATAATACTCCAGTCTAGAATTGACAAAGGAGTTTATATTGGAAGTTTAATTTTATTCTTGAGCCATCTGTGATAGATGTAAAGGAATAAAACTGCGCCCAATGTTGCTACAATTAATTTTCCAAAGAAACCATATCCAATAAGTCCTCTCATATGAATAGTGCGAAGTAAAAATCCGCCAAGAAATGATCCAGCTATCCCTATGATAAACGATGAAATCCAACCTGGATCTTCATTTTGTGGGGTTATACCTTTAGCTATTGCTCCTGCTAGAAACCCAATAATTAAAAAAGAAATCATAATTCACATTTTATTTTTTCCAATATATCTCAAAAGGATCAAAAACCAGATATTATTTCGATAATCGTAGAGAATTTTTCTCCCAATTCTAAGTATTCGTCGTATAGGCAGTATATACTCTTTGTATTATAATTGTTTTTACACTTCTAATGAGGCAGTTTTGATTTCAAGACACCATAACAAAAAGCCCCAAACATCGCACTTAGAATAACAGCCAGAATGACTAAGTTTCCATGGCCAAAAAGAACATATAGAGGTCCAGGACATGCTCCTGTCATGGCCCAACCTAGGCCAAAAAGAGTACCACCTAGAATACTTGCTTTATAAGTCTGTGGTTTATCTTTAAATGAAATCAATTCTCCATCAGCGCCAAAAACTGGCTTTGATTTAAAAAGAAGATGAATAACCACACCACTGATCACTGCTACACCTATAATACCATACATATGAAAGCTATCAAATCTGAACATCTCTTGTATTCTGTACCAGGAAATCGCTTCAGATTTAGTCATCACTATTCCGAAAAGAACGCCAACTAATGAAAATCTTAATAATCTCATTTGATCTTATATTAAAGGTTTAGAATGATAGGCATTAGATAATGTGTCATTATCAATCCGCCAATGAAAAATCCAATCACAGCCACCAAGGATGGCATTTGAAGATTTGATAGGCCTGTTATGGCATGGCCCGATGTGCACCCTCCAGCCCATCTTGTCCCAAATCCTATTAAAAATCCACCTCCTATCATAATAACAAAACCGGAAAGGGTTTGCAGATTTTCAAATGTGAATATTTCCTGGGGAATAAAATGTGTGGTACCAATATCTTGAGGAACATTAATAGATAATTGTTGTAGTGCCACTATTGTTTCCGCACTGATGGCAGAACTTGTACCAGAATTTAAAAAATTAAAAGCTAAGTACCCACCTATCATTGAGCCAAGAACAAAGACAAACAGCCAATCATGACTTTTCCAGTCATAATTGAAGTATTCAATTTTTTCCCAGCTCCTAATACACTGCAAGCAGCTTTAAAACTAGATGAAACACCAAACTGTTTTCCTAATAATATTAATAGCAACATTACAAATGCAATTGCAATTCCTGAAGGAAACCAATGCCAGGGTTGACTTAAAAAATCAACTATAGTCTTCATTTGATTTGATTTTTATCATTTACTATGTCACAAATATATAATGAGATAACTAGTGTAGAGTCAATTCCCTTATCTTATCAGTGTTACAAGGGTTACTTAATCCAAATATTTTATTTAACACATTGATTTAAAATTATTTACGCATTACGAATAATTGTAATATATTAGCGTCCTGATGATAATAGAACTTTGTGAAAAGGGATATCATATTGCTACCAAGTTTACTTCTTGCTTCTGGTTTTGAGTCTTTAAACACTCAGGATATAAAGTTTTTGAATAACTACAGGAAACACTTCGACAAGACAAAGTACGACCTCGAAGAAATATTCATAGTCACTGAAAGCGATTATGAACTTGGCGGCATTATGAACCCTTTTAACCAAATGTCTATACCTAATGAGATCTATGATCTTTGTAAAACATCCATACCTGCTTTCCCGTATGCTACTCGCTTTGACCTTCAGGAATTAATCTATAGACAAAAAGTAGAGGTGCTTTTTGAAGAGTTGCTATGTGAAATAACAACAGAAATGAAAGCTCTCTTAGAAAGCGGAAATGAATTCCTACAAGAAGCTATTGTTGAAAATAAATTCACTTTACAAATTTTAGATTCTATTAAAGTTCATCCATTCTATCAAAAAGTGGTGGCTCTTCATTTGTGTGGATTTGGAAATGTCATATTTGATAGCTTCAATAAAATACTTCAGAAATATCTTGTTGACTAGAAGGATCTGTTAGATTAAAATAGTCGTTGATATTTAGGTTTCCAAACCCGATTATAAGTAAACCCTAGTCTCATGAGCATATTTAGTCCAGGTTCACTATTTATCTCCGTTTTGCCTTTGAAAAAGAAGAAGTCCCCTCCTATGGATAATGATATGTCACCATAAAGTGGAATTAGCAATTCATGTATCATATTATATTTGAAAGACAACTCTCTGTTAGTATAATTGTTGGTCGGTATGTAATAGTTGAAATTGTTAGTAAGTGAATAAATTACATTCCAATATTTATCCAAAGGAAATCTCCCTACACTTCTTCCTTGAACTCCGTATTGATAGTGATTATTAGAAAAGTCATTTTCTGCAGTTAGACCTAATTCTAATACTGGCCATTTTAATGATCTTTCTTTACCAAATCCAACAACAGTACGGAGAATCCTCTGCCTTGGATTGTCCATTTCCAAAGTACTATTGTAAGTGGAAGTGAATTTTGAATCATACACAAGACGTGCATAAGGATGTAAAGCCTTTCTTTTGGTTCCTTTATATCTATAAGTCAAGTTAATATTTATATCATCCATTGTTTCCGTACGCTGATATTGCTCAGTACCTACATCTGCACTTTGCTGAGCAAATGCTACCCTCGTTCCAAAAATCCATTCATATTTTGCCTTGTCTAAACTTATTGAAAAGCCCCCTTGTGCCCCTAAGATCAAGGAGTTTCTATTGATTATTCTACTTTCTGGTACACTTTCATAACCATCTCCTTTATAACTTTTGTTAAAAGACCCCCATAATGTGGGCTTATCAAAAACGAAGCTGAAAAGCTTCTCATATGGTTGGGATGGCATTAATAAGTCTGCTATATTTTTATGATGAACAGTGCTTTTTCCAAGAGATCTTATACGAGTGAGATCGTTTATCACAAAATCTTTGAGCTTAACTTTTTCTCCTTCTTTTTCAGATCGAAGTAGACCATTTTCCTTGTATGAAAATTTACTTTTTTGCCTTAGAGCCCACCTAAAATGTTCAGAAAATTCTCCATTGATTACAATATTGGTTGTCGCGACTCTATAGTAAACATCCTCTCTGATAAACCTTCCCATAACAAACCAAAACGTTCCTATAGGGGCCTTGAAAGAACTTAATCCACTATGGACCAATGTATTGCGTTGGTCAGCTTCCATCAATCTTCTGATGTCTCTTCCCTTCATATCCATGATTACTATTTCATCCTCCATTCTGAGCCATGAATGAACCTCTCTTTGATGTAATTTTCCAATTAATGGAGGAAAACTCTTTACCTTTCTCACGAATGAAAGTTCTGCAGGAGCACTATTTCTTATGAGATTTGCTAAAAACTTTTCCCATAATCCTTTAGAAATTCTCCCATGTTTTGTCACTTCATCATAATCAGAGAGTTTCGGCTGTTGGACATTGAGATCTACGAATGATGGAATCATCAATTCTCCTTTCTCCATTTTATCGATTTCAAGATCTGAAACCATATGAGTCAAAAATGCCATATCCCCTTTAGTATTATCATTAATGGGTTTGGTATTATCTTTTATTGAGGACAATTCTATAAGGTTATCTGCTCTGTATTTCTTTAATTCAAAATTGATCTCTCCCAAACCAGCTCCAAAATCATAATTTTTAGAGATAAGAAGTGGCGCACCTAGGCCTCTTTCCTTATCTGAGTTAATGCTAATTTTTTTCTCTTGATTAGAAATATTGCCGTTGGAAATAATATCAGCGACTATCAAATCAATCCCACTTACGTTTATCCCTAAGGTCGCATTATCACTTGGGTTCATATTTGATAAGGCTATAATTACATCTGCCCCTTCATCCAAAAGAAAATCCACTCCCTTTAGGGGTACTTTCGGGATACGTGTAAAAAGTAGTCGTATATGCGATTAGTTTTTATCGAATATTACTATGTAATTTTTGCCGTCATTAGTTTTATGAGTAGTTTTAAATTCGCAAAGAAATTAAAAATACTATGTTCAGTAAAAAGACGCTCTTCCTCTTAATTGTTTCATTATATGTAAATAGTGTAATTGCCGCTACATTTACTGTCACTACCAATAATGATGTGGTAAATGGGGCAGATGGCGTACTTAGTCTACGAGAAGCAGTTAATATGGCTAATGCTACAGCAGGTGCAGATATTATTAA
The DNA here is from genome assembly GCA_002471345.1 of Saprospiraceae bacterium UBA7328. Classification (GTDB taxonomy): domain Bacteria; phylum Bacteroidota; class Bacteroidia; order Chitinophagales; family Saprospiraceae; genus UBA7328. The sequence goes on along the minus strand of DKPS01000224.1, from coordinate 4,034 downwards.
TTTTGATGCGTCTATCAATACGATGGTAATTGCGATTACAGGAGCTTCATCTGAAGATGCTAACGCAAGTGGGGATTTTGATTTGACGGATGTAGATGGTGTTACTATTAATGGCAATGGTATTGCTAACACTATTATTGATGGGGGAAGTCTGGATCGGATATTTGACCAAGTGGCTGGGGATTTGACGATCAATGATTTAACCATTCAAAATGGTAATTCGGGTTCTGAACGAGGAGGAGGAATTGAATCAACTCCAATCAACCTATCAACGTTAACATTATCAAATTGTAACTTCTTGAATAATAATTCTGGAGATGATGGTGGGGCTGTTAACACTAGTAATAATACCTTTAACTTTATGGCCACAAATTGTATTTTTAATCAGAATACAGCGGCTGATCAAGGAGGAGCTTTGCATCTGGATGGCCCTTCTTCCAACTATATAGCAAAATTAGTAGGTTGCGCCATTACTAACAATACCGCAACAAATCAACAAGGGGGAGGGATCGTGCTGGAACCAAGTAGTGGAACCCTTGATATAGATGGATGTATCATAACTGGAAATCGGGCCCTCTCATCTTCTAGAAGAGGTGGAGGAATTGCTCTTAGAAGTACGTCATCTACTGTGACTATTAACAACTCCCTTATCGCCAATAATCATACTAATGCTGAAGGAGGAGGGATTGTACTAGAGAACAACAGTGGTGACGTTACAATTACAAATACTACGATTTCTGGTAATACTGCCAATCACAATGGTGGTGGAATTTATGGTAGCAGCATCTTCAATTCTGTAACTCTAAATTTTGTTACAGTTACAGGAAATACTGGAGATGCAAATATGGACGGTTCGGGCGATGGAGGTGGAATTAGTAATACTAGTTCTACAGTGATTCATGTACAAAATTCCATTATTCAAGGTAACGATGATGCTAGTCCAGGTCAAATTATTACGGATGATTGTTTTGCTTCTTCGGGCACTAATATTGTTTCCCTTGGTGGCAATGTATTTGGCAATGGTACAGGATGTCCTGTCGGTACTGGTGATTCTGCAGGAGATGCACTATTAGCTTTATTGGCAGATAACGGAGGGCCTACAGCTACACACGCATTAGGTGAAGGCAGTGCTGCTATTAATTTTGCAGATTGTGGTTCGGTTACTTCTGATCAAAGAGGAACAACAAGGAGTGATGGATCTTGTGATGCTGGTGCTTTTGAATTCATTGTTGCCACACCAATCCCAACGATGAGTCAGTGGGGTTTAATCATTTTGGGTTTAATGTTACTTAATCTAAGTATTCTTTTTTATACTGAACACAAAGAATTGATAGGACTTAATGTTGACAAAAACTAAAAAAAGGGTGAACTTTGACCACCATTTTTGTTAGCATAATTTCCAAATGAAATACCTGTCTTAATCTGAGTCTTCGAGGTCTGGCAACTAATCGTGTAAAATCCGCCAAATTTTAACATATGCAAAAGTGAGTGAGTCGTTAATCTATTGATGGTAAACATTGCTACAGGCTTCCACCCCACAAAGGGCAGGGCTAAACAGTTCTGAAGAAAAATATATATAACTCTTTATATATTAGAAAATTAATTAATATGACTGAGTGTTTATGAAGAGTTTATACGACTGTTTTGTCCGAATAGAAGACCCTATACGTGATCAGGGTAAACGTTATTGGGGTACTATCAAGATACGTGCTAAAAGTAGTCGTATAGCCTAAGCTGTACTAAAACCCTACTTTATCAAACTGCAATGGCTCCGGCATTTCTTCTAAATTGAGTACATACTGTCCAAAACGTTTTATGTGAGCGGTCATATATGGGCTGAGATGTTTTATAAATTCAGGTTCCACAGGATGTTTTTCGAGGACAAGTTGATTGATGCATAAAGTTAAGTCAGCCACATTATGTAGCATTATAGCATTGGCTACTATATCGATATATTGATTTCGTTTCAACTGTTCCACAGGATCTCCAGTGGTTATAGTAGTGCCTCCAAAAGTGATCCAGTCGTGAAATAAGTGAAAGGATTCTACCTTATTAGTTGCGGCATGAATGCTTTGTCGCATGGGTTCTGAGTTGATATATTCCAGCAGAAAAATGGTGCGGATCGCTCTTCCTAATTCTCGAAAAGATTTATTGAGTTTATTCTTACTACTATTTGTTCCTAACCTTTGCAAGATCATAGAAGGCAGCACTTTGCCTTGTTGAATCGAAATAACCACTTGCATGAGATCCTTCCAGTGTGTTTTAATGAGTTTCCAATTGATGGTATCAGAGAAGAGCTGATCGATATTACTATAGGAATCGTTGAGATCAGCACGATAGAATTTGACATCATTCCAGTTCCGCATTCGAGGCATCAGTTTTATACCAAGAAGATAGGACAGCCCAAAGACAGGTTCGCTTTGTCCTTGAGTATCTGCATGAACAGTATCGGGTTGTAATTTTGAAGTGTTCTTGAGCAATCCATCGAGGATATAAACGGCTTCCCAAACACCACAAGCTATGAAATTGCAAAATAGTGCGACATAAGTATCTGAGATATGGTGATATGCTATACCTCCATATGCGCCATATCTAATATGTTGCTCTCCAATAAGGTTGTTTTGGATGAGAGGAATGTGCGTACCATCGGCAGCTGATCCTTTTCCACTACCCCAAAATTTGATGAGATCGAATCGAGTATATTGGTTAATAATATCTGTAGAAGCTGCTTGTAATTTTTGAGATGTAACGTGTTGATCATTCACTCTTTCGAGTGTACGCAGACTAATATTAGAGGAAACATGTCTTGCTGTTTGGGCGGCACCGAGATTACAACCATAACCGAATACCGTTAACAAATACTGAGATATTGGGTCACTCATTTTATTATTGGCACCAGAAGGAGGGCCAAAATGCTTGGTGAAATTGTTCCAGTGCTGTACATTTTTAAGCATGTCTAATAAATGCCTTTCTGGTAATTTGCGTCGTAGTATTTCTTGGAATGCTTGCAATCCTTCTGGCTTACTTTGAGCTCGATATCTCTTTAGGTGTGGGCGCCCCTGCTCATCAATTGTAAATTGTGTATTTGTAGGAAAGCATAGGTCTGTTGTTTGTGCTGCGAGTCGTATTTTCTCTTTTAGTTCAGCGACAAACCCTTCTTCTGTATTTGGAAGTCCTACTCCATCGCAGTAACCTTGAAGCAGTGCGCGACAAGATTCCCAATCCAGTAACTGGGTTCTAAAATCGGCAAATTCTTCTGACCCTTTTATAAATAAGTCTCCACTGCGCAAAGCATCAGCAACATGAGACAATACGGCAACCTCTAACTCACGACGTTTCAATAGAAGGATGTCATTATGCCTACTCTCTACAAATGCAAGCCAACGTTGAGTCAAAAAACCCAAATCTACATTATAAGGAAGATTTTCTTTTCTAAGTTGTCGGTGATCTCTAATAAACTCAAAGGCTTTTAGAAGACTGTCATCTTGGGTGGTAGACTCTATTTCTAAAAGACCTAGTAATTCAAAGATGATACTACGTTGTGCTTTGTGTTTTGCCCAAAGCAAGGGGAAGTAATTGTTAGCGTGATATGCTGCCAGCATTTGATACTGCTGAGCTAGATAATCTACACCACCACTGCTTTCTAAAATAGTCCTAACGTTCTTCCCTAAAGCGGCGTCTTTACAAGAAGGAGTAGCTTGAAGAAGTACTTGATTAAAGACACTCATCATTTGCTCTTCCCATTTGCGATGGTGTTCATGAATCAATTTCAATTCCTCTTTTGCCCTGCGATGTAATTTTCTCATTCGCTTCAAAAACATATTTATCAACTCATCACGAGTAGCAGTCTGCCTATGATATAAGAAGCAAAGCAGCAGGGTATAACGTTTTTGCGAGAGGCTAATATCCTTCATGTCTCCAAGTTCTAATTGCTCTGCCTGAGCAGCAAATTGACGTACCTTGGTATGTGGAACTTGTATAAGTATGGTATCTGGTTCTATTATCGAGCATAACCACTTGAGGCGTTGTGACCA